>CALPKD020000102.1 GCA_943324055.2 Chitinophaga pinensis | reverse complement strand
CTTTTGTGTTTCAATTTTTAGCTATGGGATTTCATATTAACAAAAAGGTGGCTGATAAAAAAGCAACGCCTGGCACTAAAGCAACTTTCCAAGGGGGAAGTTCTAAGTTTATTGCAAAGGCTAGCACTAAGTCAAGCGGAACAACTAAAAAGCCTATCAAGACTGGTGGCTCAAGAGGAAGTTGATCTGATTTTGCTATCATAGTCTAATAGCTACTTTATATCCTACAATTTTAAGCTTAGCTTTTACAAGCAACCCTACTGCTTTAGCTATTTGCGTCTGTTTTTTTACATTTTTGGCCTGTCTTCTTACATTGCCCCCTCGCTTCTTACAAATTGCCCCTTCCTTCTCAATTTTTATCATTATTCTATATTTTTGGCCTCGATTTGCCTAAATTTTATTGATTTTTTTTAATTATATATTAATTTAAAAATATACGTTAAATAATATTTATCAGTTGGTTAATTTGCAGATTTGACCACAAGCTAATGACTGTATGTATTTTTTGCCACATCCCCAAATAGATAAATTATATTTTCATTAACATATTGTTAAATTTTTATTAGATTTGGCTATATATATTTTATTCTAAAACAATAAACATGAAGAAAATCGTATCTACATTACTTGTTTCAATGTTATGCTTCGTAATAGGAGCAACTGCGCAAGTACGAAATGTTACCGGTAAGGTAACAGACGAAAAAGGTGATGCTGTACCTTTTGTATCCGTTTTGGTAAAAGCTAAAGGTGCCCGTTTATCTGGTACTTCAGCTGATGCAAACGGTGCATTTGCCGTAAAAGCAAAAAAAGGAGATGTTATTGAAGTGACTGCTCTTGGTTTTAATAGCCAAAGCGTTACACTTGATAACCAATCAACTTTAGTGATAACTCTAAAAGCAAGCAACGCATCTTCTCTAAAGGAAGTTGTGATTACTAGTGCCTTCGAAACAAAGCGAAGTGCAAGAAGTAGTAGTGTGAGTGCTCAAACTATTTCTGGCGATCAACTTTCAACAGTCCGTCAGTTAAATATCAACAACGCCTTAGCGGGTAAAGTTGCTGGTATTCAAGTTCAAAGCCAAGCTGCTGGTAAATTAGGTGTTGAAACTAACGTACGTATTAGAGGTGAGAACGGTATCAACTCTGCATCTGCAGTATTATACGTAGTAAATGGTACACAAATGCCATCTGCTGCTGATATCAATCCTGATGACGTTGACGCGGTAACTGTTTTAGCTGGACCTGCTGCTGCTGCCCTTTTTGGACCAGCTGGAGCAAATGGTGCAATTGTAATTACAACACGTAAAGCTAAAAAAGGAGAAACTGGTATTGGGGTAACTTTTAATACTGGTGTAACTTTTGATAAAGTATACAAATTGCCTAACTACCAAAATAAATATGCTGGTGGTGGTAATCCTGATTTAACTGAATTTACTTGGGTTGCTGGTATGCCAGAAGAATGGAAATCATTAAGTGGTAAAATGTATCACGATTTCACAGATGATGCAAGCTGGGGACCTGCAATGTTAGGACAAGAATACATTCCTTGGTATGCATTCTATCCTGGTACAAAATACACAGGCAAAACTGCTAAATTGACTCCTCAACCAAATAACGCACGTCAGTATTATGACATGGGTGTTTCATTGAACAATAATGTTAGTTTTTCAAAAGCAACGGACAATTCTCAAACACGTATTTCTTATTCTAATATCAATCAAAAAGGAACGGTTCCTACCACTACTTTAGATAAGCATACTTTTTCAGTAAATACAAGTATGGATGTAACTGCCAAATTAACGGTAGCTGCTAACATCAACTATGTAACTCAAAATGTAAATGGTGAATTTGATGATGGATATTCTAACAACTCTACTGGTTCTTTCAATGCATGGTTCCACAGAGATTTAGATTTTGGTATCATGAGAGAATTAGTTGGCTTACGTTCTCCTCAAGGTTACTTAGCTAGCTGGAATCATAGCAATCCAGATTCTTATAGCTTAACAAGTGCAACAAGTCAAACAAACTGGTTCAAAGCTAACTATTGGGATAATCCTTTTGAGTACATGAATAATGTATCGAATATGAACAGAAAAGACCGTTTATATGGTGATGTTTCTGTTGCTTACAAAATCAATAGCGACTTTAAAATAAAAGGTACTTACCGTAAAAACCAAAATACAACTTACTACGAAAACAAGATGTATTCATTACTAGAATCTAGTGGTGTTCAAACAGGTGCTAAAGCGGCTTATAGTACTTCAAATACTTTCTCTAACAGAGAAAACTTTGAAGGTTTATTGTCTTACAATAAAAAAGTAAGTGATTTTGATTTTAATGCAAACTTAGGTTTTGATATATTCAGAGCGAATTCAAGAAGCGTATCTGCAAATACCACAGGCGGTTTGAACGTACAAGATTTATATACTTTACAGAATTCTAAAACCGCAATGGGTTATTCAAATGGCAGAAGCCAGGATAAATACAGAGCTGGTTTTGTAACTGGTAATATTGGTTATAGAAACTTCTTATTTGCTGACTTTACAATTCGTAAGGATTACTATTCTACATTACCTGCTGATAATAACTCAATTGTTATCAAAAACTTTGGTGGTAGTTTTGTATTTAGCGATTTAATTAAAAATAAAGTGCCTTTCTTGTCTTATGGTAAGTTGAGAGCAACTTGGGGTGAGGTTCCTGCAGCATTAGGTGCTTATGCATATCCTGGATTTAGCTATGGTGTAGGTGCAAACCAATATAATGGCAACTTTACAATGGCTACTCCTAACTCAGTAGTTGATCCATCTATACATGGTGCTGTGAATACAGCTAAGGAAGCGGGTCTTGAATTAAAATTCTTAAAAAATAGACTTGGATTAAACGTGGTTTATTGGGATCAGACATCTACCGACTTCCCTATCAGTACTTCAATTAATGGTACTAGCGGATTCTCTGGATTGTTAACCAATGTAGGTAAAGTAGCTAAAAATGGTTTTGACATTACATTTAACGCTAAGCCAATTGTTACCACTGATTTCCAATGGGATTTCAATGTAAACTTTAGCCGTACTTTAGAAAACCAAATCGTTAGCTTAGGCGATCCTTCAGTTAAGTTATTGACTTATTCTGCTGGATCATATGGTGGATCTTATGTACCGTATGTTGTTCAAGCTGTAGGTCAAAAGTGGGGTCAATTATATGGTTATAAAAAACAAACTATTAAGGGTCAACCAATTCTTAATTCTGCTGGTTTATGGTTAAAAGAAGCTACTCCAACTTATTTGGGTAGTGTATTACCTGATTTTACTGGTGGTGTACAAAACTCATTCACTTATAAGAATATTGTAGTGAATGTAAATATTGACTTCCAAAAAGGCGGTAAATTTGCTTCATTGAGTGATTTCTGGGGAACTTTCTCTGGTTTGACTGAAAGAACAGCTGCTATCAATGATAAGGGTAAAAATGTTCGTGATGCAGTATCAGCAGGTGGTGGTGTGCACACTTTTGGTGTGGATGCTACAGGTAAAGCAGTTGACTATTATGTTGACGCGGCTACTTATTACCAACAAACCTATTCTAGCCGGATTACTGACAATAATATTTACGATTTAACTTTTGTTAAACTTCGTGAATTAAGTTTAGGTTACCGCTTCAATGTTAAAAAACTAGGATTGTCTAAAGTAATGCAAAGTGCAACTTTATCTGCAGTTGCAAACAACCTGTTGTTGATCTATTCTCAAACAAAGGATTTCGATCCGTCTGAGATTAGTAATTCATATGGGGAGAATGGACAGTTTCCAGGAACTAGATCTCTTGGTGTTAACTTGAAAATTAGTTTCTAAAATTTATTATTATATAAAACAATTGGAAAATGAAAAAAATATTTAAAATAAGCTCACTTGCAGTAGCTTTTGCCGTTATCATTAGCGGTACAGGTTGTAACAAAGTAAGCGACTTTGGAACGACGAACGTTGATCCAGGAGGTACTGGAACTCCAGTAACGTCTGCGTTATTAACAAATGTCCTTTCTGGTTTTGGAGGCTATGGTACAAGTGTATCCAATGGTCATTATGTTCAGTATTTTGCTGAAACACAATATCCTGGTAACTCATTGTATACGGCCCCAGTTGCTAGTTTTCAGTCAATTTATTATGGTGATTTGTATGATTTACAAAATATCATCAATAAAAACACAGATCCTTTAACTAAAGCAGCTGTTGCTACAGCAGGACCTAACAATAGCCAAATTGCGATTGCTAGAATCCTTAAAGCATACATCTATTGGACTATTACAGACAGATGGGGTGATATCCCTTATTCTCAAGCCTTAAAAGGTTTAGAAAAGGTATACTTGC
This sequence comes from Chitinophaga pinensis, assembly GCA_943324055.2. Lineage (GTDB taxonomy): Bacteria > Bacteroidota > Bacteroidia > Chitinophagales > Chitinophagaceae > Sediminibacterium > Sediminibacterium pinensis_F. The sequence goes on along the minus strand of CALPKD020000102.1, from coordinate 1,503 downwards.
CAAAGTATGACAAACAACAAGATATTTATATTGATCTTGTTAAAGAATTAAAGGAAGCTGTTGCTCAGTTTGATAATTCAAGCATCGCTGTAAAAGGAGATGTATTGATGAACTATGCTGGTACTGGTACTGCTACAGCAGTAAACTTAAAGTGGAAAAAATTTGCTAATTCAATGCGTATGATTATCGCATTACGTACTAGTAAAGTATATCCAAATGCAGGTCAATGGGCTGCTACCGAATTTGCTGCTGCTTTAGCAGATGCAAATGGTAGTATCGCGTTGAATACTGAAAACGTATCATTGTCATATCCTGGAAGTACTTTTAACAATCCTTGGTATTCAAGTTATGTGACTAGTGCAAGAAAGGATGATGCAGTAAGTAAAACTGTTACAGATGCTTTAACAACATTAAGTGATCCTCGTATCGCTTCGTTTGGTACAACTGCCGTAGGGTTCCCTTATGGTTTAGACCGTGCGAAAGCGGTTTTAGTGGCAACAGCTACTATCCCTTATATTTTAAAAGGAGCTGCTACACCAGCTACTGAACCAGTAGTAATCATGAACTCTGCTACCGTTTTATTGGCTCGTGCCGAAGCTGCTGCTAGAGGTTGGACTACAGAAGTTGCTGCTACATTGTACGCTTCAGCTGTTACCAATGCATTTGCTCAATACGGGTATACTTCAACGCAGGCTACTACTTATTTAGCGCAAACTGCAGTTGCTTATACTACAGCAGATGCAATTAAATTAATCTCAACTCAACGTTGGTTGGCCTTATATCCAAACGGACAACAAGCTTGGTCTGAGTGGAGAAGAACAGGGTTCCCTGTATTAACTCCAACTATTTATGCAACAAACGCAGGTACAGGTGGTCAAATTCCTCGTCGTTACATATATGGTACGGATGAGTATAGCTTAAACGCTGATAATGTTAAAGCTGCCGTGACAGGTTTAACAGGCGGCGATATCGCTGACGCAAGAGTATGGTGGGATAAATAATAAGTTTATACATCTTATATAAAAAAGGGTCCTCCGAATTTCGGAGGACCCTTTTTGTGTTATCGGACTTAGATATACCAAAGGCGGTTTCGATAAATGGCACGCATAAAAAAGCCCATTGTAGAAACAACGGGCTATTACGATTGCTTGCTATAATAAATTCATTCCTAAACTATAACGGTACAAAGTTAACACATCGTCCCTTGCTAATAGTTTAAGTAATTGTTAAATCTAAAACAATTACTTATTAGTTAAAATAACACGAATATTTTTATCCAATTCGCTTAGGATACACTAGCAGTGCAGCTTCTAAGCAATCCATCGCTGCATGAATATCTTCTACATTAAGTACATATGCTAAGCGTATTTCATTTTTGCCATACCCAGGTGTCGAATAAAATCCGCTAGCTGGTGCCAACATGATAGTAGCATTGTTTTTTCGGAAGCTAGTAAGTAGCCATTCGCAAAATTCATCGGTATCTTCCACTGGCAATTTTGCCAT
>CALPKD020000101.1 GCA_943324055.2 Chitinophaga pinensis | reverse complement strand
TACAAGAATATTTTTCATTGTAAAAGAACATTGTAAGGGTAAAAAAGCAAAAAGCGGAAAATCGGAGTCGGATTATAATTTTATAATATAGTTTACGCCATAGTTGATTGGGCGCGTTTCTGTTGCTGATCCATTAACCGCAGTGTTACCATTTACATTATGGGTATGACTGCCTGCAGTCAATGTAGAAAATTGCCCAATTATTGGTCTATTTGTTGTGACGGCTGACTCTTCACTGACTTTACTATCTCCAGCGTCATAAGCTCCATTATCTGGATTAGATCGTCTAGTAAGTGGATGCCAGTGAGCTCCATCATTGCTAGTTGTTAAAGTAACGGCGTGTAAATGCGCTTTAACATCATCCTGCACTATTTCTTTTAAAGCAGGGCCTACTTTGCCATTCCCTGTACCTGCGCCACGCAAGAACATAGCGCGTAAATCGGGTGTATTAGCACCTGCCAAGTTTCTTAAATTATCATAAAAGCTGCCACTTGGAATAGCAGTTCCATCACAAAGCAGCCATCCAATAGGTGCAACAGTGCCTATAAATGGCATAATAGAACCAGTTGGCACCCCATTTTGTGCATAAATTGCATAAGGAACAGTTTGTAGTTTTTCATCAGAAAACACTACACTCGCACTGTTGCTTACTTTTAAATAGGATGAATTGTTACTAATTAGATTGAATTGTGCTTGGTCAATCACAAAAACATAGGAAAATACCCCAAAGTTATCGGTTTTTACAGTTGCGGTCCTTGTTTGTATAACAGTAGGGGTTGTGGAAGCGCCAATAAAATAGTAAACAGTAAATACAAGGTCTTGGTCCATATTGGCCAATGCTTGGTTACTATTATCTCTAGCAATTCCTTGAATTGACATTCCTGAGGAAAGAACAGTAGTTTGCGCATTCGTTTTTGTATTAAAAAGCAAGCCTAAAATGACTACTAAAAGAACCTTTGATTTTTTCATGACTTTGTTTATTTGTAAGTGACCTTACAAATAAAGGTATAAGCCTAAACAATAAAACTAGGATATCCGCAAAGTGGTATATTTGTGACACATTTTGAATATTTGACACATGTTTTTAAACATTACTTCGCTACTTGTTGGTTTTTTGTGCCTTTTTGTAGTGGCCTTAATGCTTTTTAATCCAAAGCCAAACCGAAAGACAAATGTGTATCTGGTAATTATTCTATTTATAGCTGGAATTCAACGTTTTGTGAATGCCATTGAAGTGTTGCAATTTACTACATTAACCTATAGTCCCTTAAAATTGAGGCTAACTTTTGCCTTCTTTATAGTCCCCCTCTATTACTTATTTTTCCGAAGGCTAATTTTAGTAAACGCTAACCTCAAAAAGGAATTGTCCCATTTTATTTTGCCTACCCTATTCGTGCTATTTGACATATTCGTTGTTAACTATAAAATTAGTCACTATTTTTTTTTAGCATTTTCGAGCTGCTATTACGGTGGGATTATTTGGTTAGTCATTGGGCTGTTGAAAACAAAAAATCGCTCCCTGTACCAAGAAGGGAGTTACAAAACCATCAGGACGTGGACCTTGTTTATGACTTTGACTACTTTTTCAATGCTTTTTTTCTCCAACTACTATTTGTTTAGTAGCCCCAAGTCTGAAATAAATCTTAATGATTTTTACCGATACACTTCTTTACTTTGGCTTGGTGCATTATTATATATATTTAAAAATCCTGTAATTATATTCGGAGAATACAATTTATTGAAAAATATACAGACTAATGAGCCACAGGCATTTTTAATTTGGAATCAAAAACCATTAAAAGCCATTGAAGAAAAAGATAAAATATTGTATAAAAATATTTCAAATAAAATAGACGATATTATTTTAAATATTCAAAAACTTCAAAAATCAGAAATAGCTATTACATCGTTTAGTTTTACTGCCGATACCTTAGCAAAAGAATTGAAAATACCTCGAAGCCATATTGAATTAGTGTTCAAGTATTATTGTAATTATTCGGTAAGTGACTTTACTAATTTAGTAAAAATTAATTATGCAGTATTACTCATCAACGAAGAATACCTTGATAATTACACTATAGAGCACTTAGGTGAAGTATGTTTATTTAATTCAAGATTTACCTTCTCCAAAAATTTTAAAAAATTTATGGGATTGTCTGTTAGTGATTATGTAATTAATAGAAAAAGTATACATAAAACCTCATTGACATGAAAAAAAATAAACAAGTTATCTTATTTGTTAGAGATGGGACAGATGAAAGCGGTTTGACTAGTTCACTATTCATGGGACTAGATAGTGTTTTTATAACTGGAAGCAATACACTAATGGATTGAGGGGTTACGACTGGATACTTTTATGGAAATTAAGTTTCTAACAATATGTCTACCTCTAATGTAGACTTTTAATAATATTCGTATATTACCATTAAATTAAAGCATATGTTAAAAAGAATATCCCTTTTAGTTGTGTTATTTATAGTTTATAGCCAATCTAACGCCCAAACTGCAAATTCTAGTAAAAAGAATCTTACTATTAAGGCAGATGTAACCAACAACTTTGAACCTGTAGCGAAAATTTTTATATCCTATTATAATACAACGACAAAAGTTAGGTTTAACGACAGTGTTGAATTAAATAATTCAAAATCAGCCGTGTTTGAGTTGAGTATGGACGAACCAATGCTAGCTCAATTAAGAATCGTGCCTGCAGCTTCAACAGATACTAGTAAAAAGGTTAAGGCGAATGTTGCGAGAAACTATTTAACTGTTTATCTAGAGCCTGGCACCATTAATATTAACACAATAGATAGTTTTAGCAATAGTAAAATTACGGGATCTAAATCACATGAGCAATATACAGCCTTAAAAGCAAATGTGTCAAAATACGATCCAGTATTAAAAGTCCTTTATGCACAATATTCAGAAGCACGAAAAATTAAGGACGCAGCTGCAAGTGATTTAATTGAAAAGTCAATAGATTCTGTCGACAATCAAATAAAAGAAAAAGTATACTTACCATTCCTAAAAGCAAAGGACACGAAAAATTCAGCCGTTGCCTTATATGCATTAAACCAGTATGCAGGTTATGCTATCAACCCATCAGTTGTAGCGCCTTTATATGCACAGTTAGGAGATATACCAAAGAAGCTTCCGGGTGGAAAAGCGATTTTGGACAAGATTGAATTAGCTAAGAAATTAGAAATTGGCCAATTTGCTATTCCCTTTACTCAAAACGATACTGCAGGGGTTGCCTTTAGCTTATCGTCATTAAAAGGAAAATATGTTTTGATTGATTTTTGGGCTAGCTGGTGTGGCCCTTGCAGAGCGGAAAATCCAAACGTGGTAATAGCTTACAATACTTATAAGGACAAAGGCTTTACAGTACTTGGTGTATCCTTGGATCAGCCAAATGCAAAAGACAAATGGTTAGCTGCAATTCATGCTGATAAATTAACTTGGAATCATGTTTCAGATTTAAAATTCTGGGATAACCAAGTAGCAAAAACTTATGGTATACAAGCTATTCCTCAAAACTATTTATTAGATCGTGATGGGAAAATAATTGGAAAAGATTTACGTGGTGAAGCATTGCAAAAAGCGCTCAAAGATTTATTTGAGCCTGCAACTGGAACTAAATAAAATATAACCGAAGGTTTGTACTTAATTAAGCTTAATTACATTGGTAACTGGTATTTTGTTCAAAGCAATATACCTGTCAAAAGTAAGCGTATTGTTATTCATAGATTGATTAAATGATTGTATGGCCTTTTTAGTATACACTTCATGTTCTAGTTTAAGCATTTCATACTGTTTGTCCATTTGTAGATTATGTACAAAATTTGGATCTTTCTCCATATTAAAAAACCCAACACAACGCTCTCCATTAAATTGATAGCAGTATGATTTACTAAAACAATGATACAAACCTGACTTATAGTTAATGCTAAATTTTTCACAATCATTCATAAATAAGGACTTTCCTAAAGAATAAAAAGGTTTATTATAATTCATTAAATCTAAAATAGAGGGGAATATGTCAATCTGATTGGCTACTTGATTCTCTATCCCTGTTAATTTACTATTGTATTCATAAAAAACAATAGGAATAGACATATCCTCTTTATTGGTTAACTGTTCAATTGTATTGGGACCAGTATGATCCGCAGTAATAACAAATAAAGTATTGGCAAACCAGGGCTCCTTTTTTGCACTATCAAAAAAACATTTTAAAGCATAGTCGGTGTACTGAACAGCTCTATTTATTGGATGACCCTTAGCCATAAATTTTGATTCATACTGTGCAGGAATTTTATATGGATGATGACTGTTTAAAGTAAATACCACAGAAACGAAAGGCTTGGACTCCTTTTTTAAGGTAGATGACATATATTGTAAAAAAGGTTCATCCCATATGCCCCAGGAGCCATCAAATGCAGTCTGATCCGGATAATCCTCTTTTGCGAAATACTGATCAAACCCAGCAGAAGCAGCAAAAGCATCAAAACCCATTGATCCCTTCCCTGCACCATGAAAAAAATAAGATGCATAACCATAAGGTTTTAAAACAGAAGCAATTGATTGAATGTTATTACTCGCATACTTGGAGAAAATATAAGGATCATCCTGCCATGAAGGTATGCTTGCTACTACAGCAGGAATACCTTGTATAGATTCTTTGGCATTTGCATAACTGTTCTGAAACACCATGCTTTTTTGAAAAAGGGAATCCAGAAAAGGGGTTTGACTCGTCCCTTTAAAATAACTTATATAATTTCTAGATAAACTTTCTACGATAATAATTACAACATTCTTTTTTTTAAAAGAATCTGCTTCAAGTGGTAAATGGACGGGTAGCTCACAAATAGAATAGTCCTTTAGCGCGTAATAATGTACGGAAGGTAAAGTCCATTTATCCATTGTCTTTGCAATAGTGAAAGGTGTATTTAATATATATTGTACCTCTTCTGCAGGAACCATCTCAGAAGCATAAATAATGTCCAATGGCTTCATCTGAAAGCCCCCTCTGGCACCCAATATAGAAAGTCCAGCTACCAATAAAAAGGCAATTGTCTGGCTTAGATAGGTTTTAATATTTCCTTCGAGTAATAGCTTTTCGTTAAGTACTTTATTTGTAAATTTTATTAATCCATACATTAACGCAATGAACAGAATAATCAAAGGCCAGTTCTCTTTAATGAATATTGGCAGAATATTATAGACATCATTACCTTTTTGGCCAGTGAGGTACATAAAGGTTTCAGCCTGTAATCTTTTTTGAACAAACGGATAATATACAATATCAGCACAACTAACCAATAAGCCGATAGCATTGGTAATAATAAAAAGATATCTTAAAATATTTTTCATCCAATTAGCTTCTACGAACTTCATGGGGAAAAAATATACTAGCAAGAATAAAATATTAAGAATACACAATCCTGCAATATCAAACCTCAGGCCTTTCCAACAATACCATATATATTTCGTAAATGTAATATATTGTGCAGCATCAGTAGATACCATAAATACAAAAAGTAGTCTAATGATTACATACATCAATATTAGCAACCCCAGCAAAGCGGCTGTTTTTTTACATTTAGCTTTAAGATAATTCATAGTCAATCGTGATATTAAGATAGTATTGCCAGTAATCGAATCTAAAAAATTTAGATACAAAAATGCTAACACTACCGAATGTACTACTAAGTTAATTAATATATTAATGAAAAGAAATATGACTGCATTAAATTAAGAATGCTAAAAGAAAGTATTTTGAATTTGTATATTATTTTGCTAGCATATCAAATTGCACTTCGTCAAAACAGTCCTTACTCATAGTCGCAGAGCATTTCTTTTTTAAAAAAATGGATTTA
>CALPKD020000100.1 GCA_943324055.2 Chitinophaga pinensis | reverse complement strand
TTACTTTATCTGTATTAGGCCATGTATACACAGGGTTTGCTCCGTGGAATAAAACCGTATTTACTTTACCCGCATTCATATCTTCTAATAATGCAGCAAAATCTGAATCAACACCTTGACGGTAATTAACAGTCACACCAAAATTAATGGTGTTGCCATTTGCACCCACTGCATCGTTAATAGCATTCACTAAAATTTGAACATTCACGTCATTACTACCAGCAACTACTAAAGCAGCGCCTTTGTTTTCAGTTAATGCTTTTGCAGCAGCTATGATACCTGCTTTTACTTTTTCATCTACACCAGTGATTGCGTTTCCTTTCACTGCGTTTAATAAACCTAATGCCACCGCACCAATTTCAGAAGGGAGACATAAATATTTTTCGTCTGCATTAGAACCCGTCATGCTAGCCACTGTTTCAAAGTGGATATGCTTGCTCATTGCAGGATTTTTTTCATCTATTCTTTTTCCTACCGCATATTGTCTTGCAAATTCAACAGGGCTTAACCAAGTACCTAAGAAATCAGCACTTAATGAAACAATTGCTTTTGCTTTATCAAATTGGTAGCTAGGCAAAACGCGTTTACCATAACTCGCTTCGTTTGCTAATAACATACCGCTATAAGAAACTGCATCATAAGTAACATGTTTGCTACCAGGATGTTTTGCTAAAAATTGAGCGATGACTGCTTTAGTAGAAGGAGAAGTAATTGAACTAGTAACAATTACTGCAGTACCCACCAATTCAGCAGCGATTGCTTTATCAATAGCTTCGAAAGTTGCTTCCTTACCAGCGATAGTAGGGAAACGTAAACGAGCTGTATCATATAAGTCTAACACAGCAGCTTGAACACGAGCCGATGTACCGCCTTCGGTTAAAGGACTCAAAGTGTTACCTTCTAATTTAATTGGACGACCATCACGCACTTTAGCAATCACACTTACCACATCGCCATCTTGCACATAGGAAGTTGCATAATAGTTAGCGATACCAGGAACAATATCTTCCGGTTTGTTCGCGAAAGGAATTGCTTTTTTAATTGGCATTTCACAGCTCGCCGCTACTGCAGCTGCAGCAGTACTAAAACCTAAGTATTTTAAGAAATCACGACGAGGTGCTTTTTCTTCTAAAAAGTTTTTGCTTTCGTCAGCGACAAAAGGAAGTTCTTCTTTGAATTCGTTGTCAACCTCTTTGTTATAGGCTTCGGATTTGTTTAATTCACCAAAACTTTGCCAGCTCTTTTTTTGCTCCATAATAATGTATATATAGTATTACGCGTCTATGTTAATTCTTAAGTACTAGTAGTGACATTTTTGACACTCCGTACCACCAATTTTTTCTACAGTGATTCCTTTCGTGCTATCAATTTTTCCACTCTCTAAATCAGCGTGGAATTTTTCATAGATACTATAGAAACCGTTTTCTTTAAATTGAACTTTTGATTGTCTGTGACAGTTTACACACCAGCCCATGCTTAAGTCTGTAAATTGTTTTACTTCACCCATTTTTTGAATCTCACCATGACATTGTTGACAAGCCACTTGACCCGCATTTACGTGCTGTGCGTGGTTAAAGTAAACGTGATCAGGTAAGTTATGGATACGCACCCATTCGATAGGCTTTGCTTGCGTTGCATCCCAAGGTTGTCCTTCGGTGAAACCAGCGTACTTGTATAATTTTTTAATTTCTGCAGTACCATCTACTACGTCTCCGTTCTCTCTTACTAAAGGCTCGCCTTTGTATTCGTTAATAGCAGCGTGACAGTTCATACAAATATTTACACTAGGAAGTGTTGCTTGTTTACCTTGATAAACCCCAACGTGACAATATTGACAGTTGATTTGGTTCACACCAGCATGCACTTTGTGAGAATAATAAATGGGTTGCTCAGGTTGGTAATCTTTAGAACGACCTAAGTTCATTGCACCAACAGTAGTCATATAACCACCGGCAATAAAAAAGATGATTGCAACAAAAGCGATGTACGCTTTGTTTCTATAAAAAGGAACTGGTTCAACTGAAGGAATACCTGATTTGTCATCAGATAATTTTTTCAAGTTGCTGTTCACTTGTAATAATATAAGAGATACAACTGCAAGTATTAAAGTCAATAGACCAAATACTAAAGTGCTATCAGATTCTTCGGCTGGAGCAGCAACAGCACCACCGGCTGGAGCAGCACCTGGAGCAGGAACTGATTTGATATAAACTAAAATCGCATCAATATCTTTGTCAGATAAAGAGGGAAATAAGTTCATTGCAGTTTTATTGTACTCGATGTACAATTTATTTGCATAAGGGTCCCCAGTTTTTAAATATGCAGCAGAGTTTTTAATCCATGCATACAAATTCTTTTTCTCGGACCAACGGTCTTCAACTCCTGCTAATGCAGGACCTGTTAACTTTTTGTTAACCGCGTGACATGAAGCACAATTCTGCGAGAAAAGTGCTTTTCCATCTTGCGCATTTAACTGATTACCGATAGATGAACTAAGGGTGATAAATAATAAGATCGAAACGATCTTTGCCAGGCTTCTTAAAATTGTCATATACACAAACAGTGTCTAGTGTGGAAAAATATCCTTGAACGGGTGCAAAATTAACTAAGAAAGGGATTCAATAGTATAATTGATGTACTTTTTTTTGATTAAATATGTTGAGTTTCAAGGAGGTGAGTAGGAATTGAGACAGCAATGTCATAAAATTGTAATGATATGTTCCACAGAAATAAAAAAGGGGAATTGAAAGACGCAGGATAAAAAAAAAGGAGCACCTTTGAGGAAATATTTTAAAAAGGCACCGCAACCTCTAAAAAGGGTGGTTTTTGAGCATTTTTAGGGTATTTTAGGGTGTTATTTGCAAATAATGAGCAAAAAAGGCCAAAAACTGATAAAAAACAAGGGACAAAAAGTCAAAATAATTTAGAAAGATGGAAAGTATCAATAAGCTGCGTAATAAATGGGGAGTTGGAGTGATTCAATTTTGGTTGATTATTGCCACATTTGCCTTGGGAGGAAGCTTGAGTGGATACCTAAATAAGAAAGTGCTGAATTTGGTGTTTGAGGAGAAAAATGCGGCATATTGGGTGTTTTACCCCATAGTTTTGACCATTTTATGGCCTTTTTCGGTCATTTTGGTAAGTTTTGTAACTGGACAATTTTTGTTTTTTAAGGGTTATTTGGGACGTGTTTTAGGAAGATTGTTTGGTGGAGCTGGGAAGCCAACGGATAAAAAAGTAACCCCTGCTGCTGCAACCAATCCAACCCACATTGCAATATTTGCATCTGGAGCAGGTTCCAATGCGCTAAAAATTATCGAGCACTTCGAAAACACAGACAAAAGTCGCACTCCTATAAAAGTGTCTTTAATAGTATGTAATGTTCCAACTGCGGGTGTGTTGAACATCGCAAAAGAAAAAGGCATTCCTACTTTATTAATCAACAAAGCGGAGTTTAACGAAACGGGCTATGTCCAAAGTTTGCAAAATGCCGATATCCATTTTATCGTGTTGGCTGGATTTTTATGGAAAGTACCTGAGGTGTTGGTGAATGCTTATCCAAAAGCAATTGTCAATATTCATCCTGCGTTGTTACCAAATTATGGTGGAAAAGGAATGTATGGATCACATGTGCATGATGCAATTATTGCTGCAGGTGAAACCGAATCAGGCATCACCATTCATTGGGTAGATGCACATTATGATGAAGGTGATATTATATTTCAAGCAAAGTGTACCATTCAATCAGGTGATACACCAGAAGTATTAGCGAATAAAATTCATGCATTAGAGCATGCACATTTTGCGCCAACCATTGAAAAAATATTGTTGAGCTAATTACTTTTTTCGATCTTACTTTTTTCTATTTAAATTTTTCGATGATATTTTTTTGATCTTATTTTTTTGATTCTATTTTTTTCGATTACACTTATTTCTATCTAACCTACTCGTGTAAAGATTTTCGTAGCAGTAAAATAAAAAACCCACTCTGTTAAGAATGGGTTTTAATAATATAAAAAATCAGCGTGGTAGATTAACCAGGCATACGAGAAATGTATTTCTCAATTTCTTTAATTTGATCTACTACTTGTTTAGTAGTTGGTTTACAAGCTTTGGCTTTGCGGAAATAATCTTTCGCAGCACGAAACTCGCGCTTGTTCATAAAAATTTGGCACATGCTTAAAAAAGCAACAGCCTCACTTTCTTTATCAGGAATACCAGCACGAATCGCAGCGCGGATATAGGCCTCCCCTTGTTTGGTGTCGCCTTTTTGCATCGACATCATACCCAATTGTAATTTATTCGCACCTTCGGCTTCAGGCATAGCTGAACCAAGATCATTGCTATGTTTTAAGTGCTTTTCGGCAGCATCAAAGTCCTGCTTCACCATAGCGATATTGCCTTTAAGTGTATAATAAGTACTACGCACAGGCTTATATAATAACGAAGGCCACCAAATTGTATTTAGGATACGTTCTACTTCGTCCATATCACCAGCTTCCATCGGTGCTTGCACCAAACGCAGTGGTCCAATAAAAAAATGACTTAAAATTCCAATTAAACCCGCAAAATAAAGAGGGAAAACAGGCCAAAAGCCAGCTAAACCAGATAGTTCAAGGCCTAAACCAGCAGCTACAGCGATTAAGCTAAGCCAAAAACGATATTTAATAATGATGTTATAAAAACTCATGGGTGATCTTATTTAAGACTGCGAAGATACCAAAATATGTTTAGCGAGTCTGTATTAGGGCGTTAGTTTCACTATATTTTTATCCGGCTCATTAAAGTATGGAAGCTTAACCAAGATTAGTTATTTTTGCCGACCTCGGTTTTCCATAACCGATGGTCCCGTAGTTCAATGGATAGAATAGGTGTTTCCTAAACACTAGATCCAAGTTCGATTCTTGGCGAGACCACAAAGCCTATCAACGCAAGTTGATAGGCTTTTGTATTTCGAGACAACGTCGAAAGCTTGCTTTCGAAAGTTGGTGAGAGATACAAAAGCCAAACAGACCCGAGCATCGGGACTGTTTGAAAGGCTTTGGGTAAGTTCAGTACGGTAGAAGACAGTCCGAGAGGAACGAGGACTGGCAGACTTGGCGGAAGAATTAAGAATGAAAAACAGTACGGTAGAAGACAGTCCGAGTGCAACGAGGACTGGCAGACTTGGCGAGACCATTTACCTTTTAAAATCTTTGTCTATCAAGGGTTTTTTATTTCCCCATTTATAAACTCGGTTGGATTTTATACAAATGTGAATCAGTATTGATATTTTGAAAAAATATTAATACAATGTTGATAAATAATTAGAAACTGTAAATCTAAATTTCAATCACCCCCTATACTGATTATTATAAAAAAAAGGCCACTTTTATCTACTTGCATTTAACTATCGCCAACAAAATAAAAACTTAACAATAATTATCAAAGCGCATCTCTTTAATTAAAACGCCCTGATAGCACAAACAAGATTTTTAGTGTCTTTTGATTGTGTACCATAAGTTCGAGTATTCCCATCGTCTATAACATGAAACCTAGCATAACCCGCAGATGATTCAGAAGAACTCCAATAAGTTCCACCCCATTTACTTCTTACATAATATCTATTTATATATAATTTTGTAAGCTCATCAAAACTTGGCAAATGCCAATCATTAAACCCCCCACCGGTATAAGACTTTGCAATACCAGCAGCATAACTATTAGCTACCGTCCCCTGTACTTTTATTATTGTATTTGTATTTGATATCCCATCACCTAATAGTTCCCCACTTGCCCCTGTCAGAATTGAACTTCCATTACTCCATCTAATTCCTGTGCTTTGATCGTCAGTTGGTGCTACAAAACCATGTTGTTTGTTTGCATCATAACCAGGATCTCCTTTAACTAAAATATAAAATACTA
>CALPKD020000099.1 GCA_943324055.2 Chitinophaga pinensis | reverse complement strand
TCTTCTTATTTCTTCATCTCTTCCAATGACAGGGTCCAACTTGCCCTTATTTGCTAAATCATTTAAGTTTTTTGCATACTTAGACAATGCTTGGAATTGTGTTTCCTGCGTCGCAGATTGAATGGTATCTCCTTTTCTTAATTCCTTAATCGCAGCCGTTAGCCCACTCTCCGTCAACCCAGCATCTTTTAAATTTTTTGCGACAGCATCATTTACTTGCAATATAGCAATCAACAAATGCTCCGTAGTCACGTACTCGTCCCCAAATATTTTTAAGGCGGCATTTGCTTTTAATAAAACACTATTTAAATCTCTACTTACATTAGACGCAGGTTCCCCAGTTTGTTGTTTGGCCAATGTGCCAATAAGCTCCTCCGTTTTCTGTAGTGCCAAAGTTGGATTCACATTGTTTTTCTTCAATAAAAATTCAGTCGGGCTATCCTTGTCTAATAGAATGGCTTTTAACAAATGCGCCGTTTCGATGGATGCATTTGAATTGTTGTAGGCCAATTGCTGAGCAGCCTGAATTGCTTCTTGCGCCTTAATCGTGTACTGACTTAAATTCATGATGAATGGTTTATTTACAATCTATATCCCTCAAATAGGAAGCCAGCTGAGTAATTCAGTAATTATGTCTTAATCCAACAACAAAAACGGAATAAAAGTCAGCTGCATCAAGGATTTTCTGCTATTTTTACATACAAGTTTTTCTTATGAGTTATAAAATAAAATCGACTCGGTTTAGCACTATCTACGAACATAAGTCGGAGCCGCTTGCCGAAAAGAAAGTATTCTACAAAAGAGTATTCAAACATTTTATATTGAGTAGTATGATACTATTATTATGTCTATTGATTGGAATCATAGGTTATAGATATTTAGGACCTATGAATTGGATAGATGCTTTGCATAATGCCTCTATGATTTTAGGGGGAATGGGACCAGTAGTTACCATCGAAACTTTTAATGGCAAATTGTTCTCCTCGTTTTATGCGTTATTCAGCGGCGTGGTATTTATAACCAACTTTGGATTGTTAATCGCACCTGTGGCACATCGTTTTTTTCATCGACTAAACATTGAAGATTGAACCATTACTCTAATTCGGAATTTATAAAAGAAGCTGCTGCCCAAATGGGATTTGATTATTGCGGAATTGCCAAAGCAACGGAACTCACTGAAGATGCCAGACGTTTACAAAATTGGCTGGATAAAGGATTTCATGGAGAAATGGCTTATATGGAAAATCATTTTGCAGAAAGAACAGATCCCAGAGTATTAGTACCGGGCGCAAAATCGGTTATCACTTTTTTAAAAAACTATTACCCAACTGAAGTGCAAGAAAAGGGTATTCCTCAAATTGCAAAATATGCTTACGGGGAAGACTACCATGAAGTAATCAGACAGCAATTGTTTGAATTACTTGACACCATGCGACAAATGATTGGCCCCATTGAAGGGAGAGGCTTTGTAGACTCTGCACCAGTATTAGAGCGATCTTGGGCAAAACTAGCTGGTGCAGGATGGATTGGGAAAAACGGACATTTGATTCGTCCCACAGCTGGTTCTTTTTTCTTTATCGCAACACTTGTGGTGGATTTAGAATTGATCTATGACGATCCCATTACGAAAGATTATTGTGGTAGTTGCACTCAGTGTGTAGACGCCTGCCCTACGCAAGCAATTCTTCCAGACAAAACTATCGAAGCCAATCATTGCATTAGCTATTTTACAATTGAGTTGAAACAACCAGAGATTGATACGGATAGGCCTTTTAAAGATTGGTTGTTTGGGTGTGATGTTTGTCAAGATGTATGTCCTTGGAACAGATTTAGTCAAGCACATCACGAAAAACATTTCAAACCATTAAATGGTTTACTACAAATGAAGCAAGACGATTGGTTGCAAATTGAGGAAGCTACCTTTAAAGCAAGATTTAAAAAATCTCCCCTATTAAGATCAAAATTAAAAGGCATCAAACGAAATATGGAATACCTGATTCAACAGAATGAAAAATAAAGCATTTTAGGGATGCGTTGTATCCGATAAAAGTGCAACGTTTAGGTTGGCCAATTCTGCCTCCATCTTATAGCCCAACAGTTTTTCATTTAACAAGGTTTGGAATTTTTCCCATGGATACCATTTTACATGTTGTTCAAATGACCAATGTATAACGTAGGTGTTGTCATTTAGGTGAATCCACTCAAACTGAACCAAGTAGGGCGCTTGACCCGTTGCCACCCATTGATACCTAACAGAAGAATCGTTTTTATCTAAAAACTGAACGCGCTGAGAACCGATACTAGCAATATTGTTACTCATAGTCACCTTATTCTGCTTCCAATCACTCATCCATTGATTCCAATGATTTAAGTCTGCCACATAGTAGGCGATTTTTTGTGGCGTCGTATTTACTTCTACAGCCCTTGATACAATAACAGTAGACGGAAACAATGCCGAAATTCCTGTAATAAGTAAGCCCAATATGAATAGGCTAATGAAAACTAATTTAACTAAACGCATTTACTCCCATTTAAATATTTTAAACGCAACTGCATATACAATTACGATCCAAATCAGCAACACAGAGATATCATTCCAACAATTTAATAAGCTTGCCCCTTCGAATGATATATTACGCATCGCATTATTGAAATGTGTTAACGGTAAAATTTTACAAAAAGGCTGCATCCACAAGGGGAAGTTATCAATCGAAAAAAAAGTGCCTGCTAGTAAAAATTGAGGTAGTGTAATCAGGTTTGCAATGGGCGGTATAGTGCTTTCGCTTTTTGCAACACCACTCACTATAAAGCCAAATCCCATAAACAATATCAGCGCAATAAAGCTAAGTGCCATGATACTTGCAAAAGTAGCCCAGCCATGCACTAGCGTAAACTTGAATGCAAAATATCCAATCCCTATTATTACGATTGCAGTGATTAACTGAAAAAGTACCCTACTCAAAGCTTCTCCTAAAATGATATAAAGCCTTTTGATGGGTGTGGCATAAAAACGTTTTAAAACCAACTGTTGTCTTAAATTAAAGAACAAAAAAGCAACACCAAATACACCCGAACTCAATAATGAAAACCCAAGTTGCCCTGGCAAGATAAAATCAATCGTGCGGTAAACACGCCCTGGTACTTGATTAACGGTATTATTCACTACCGCAATCGTAGGCGCGTCAGGAAATTTTTCATGATTTATTTTTCCAATCACTGCATTTAAAATTGACTTAACAAGTTGTATGTTCTGCGGATTTGCCGCTTCAGAGCTTGTTAAATGAATCGTATACTGTGCATTGCCAGTTTGAGAAGGTACAATTTGAATAAGTGCCGTAATCCTTCCTTTTGAAAGTTCACTTTGTATACTAGCCGCATCCTTATTTACAAATTTAAACCCTGCCAAATTTTTAATGCTTGCATATACCGGATTCAAGGTATCCGATGTGGGATCCATTGCTACATTCACATTCACATTTCCCCCATTACTTATGAATCCAAATACTAGGATAAAAATGAGCGGAAATGCAATACTAAATATTACTGCGGATGGGCTTCGAAAAGTGGATCGCAAACTAGCTTTTGTAATGGCTAGCATGGCTGTAATTTGACTGTATGCGGACATAAACTTATGGATGATTCACTACAAAGATAGGTAAACGCGCCTGAGGCTGCCCCATCATTTGTTGGATAGATTTTACTTGTTTAAACATTTCCCACTGACTCACACCAATCTCTTGTTGAATGGCCTTCACCTTGATATTGTCCTGGTAGCCCTCAATCAATTCTTCAATGAATGATTTAGACTCCGGGTAACTTTTAAGACTATACCCTTTAAGTTTTGCCATTTTACCCGCTGCAATAATCGCATCATTTAACGTACCTACTTTGTCTACCAAACCCACTTTTATAGCATCTGACCCAGTCCATACGCGACCCTGCGCAATGGAATCAATGTATGCTATGTTCTTTTTACGACCTACTGCAACCCTCGATTTAAAGGAGTGATAAATACTGTCCACACTAGCTTGTAGAAAATTTTGCTCCACTAAATTTAAGGGCCTCGTTGCCGAAGGCATATCAGCATAAGTAGCTGTTTTAACGCGATCAAAAGTGATCCCTAATTTATTTTTCATAAATCCTTCTACATTAGGAATAACACTAAATACGCCAATCGAACCTGTAATCGTATTGGCATCTGCAAAAATCGAATCCGCACCGCAAGAGATATAATAACCACCTGAAGCCGCAAGGTTACCCATACTTACAATTACCGGCTTTTCTTTTTTCAATAAATCTATTTCGCGCCATATAATATCACTCGCTAAGGAGCTGCCGCCTGGAGAATTCACTCTTAATACAACAGCATCGATGGATTCGTCATTTCTGATCTTTTGTATTAATGCTCTATAATCATCACTCGCAATTGAATTCTTGTCCCCCTTACCCATTACAATATCCCCATCTGCATAGATGACTGCAATCTTACCACTACCTGTGCCTCTAATTGCAACTGCAGAAGCATATTCATTCATTGGAACAAACGAAATATCTTTTTCTTTAGCAACATGTACTTTTTTTGCAATTACTTTTTTGACTTGATCATCGTAAAATAATCCATCTACTAAATGATAGGCCAAAGCATCCCCTGCATTTTGCACCCTTCCTTGATTGGCAATCGCCTTTAATGTTGTAGTATCAATTTTCCTTTGTTCAGCAGTGCCCAGAATAAAACTATTGTAAATGGAATTGAGCCAAACACTTGTCTGCAAACGATTCGCGTCCGACATTTGCGCATACCTAAATGGCTCTGTTGCACTTTTAAATTTACCTGCATAAAAAACCTGCGGCTTGATTTCTAATTTATCTAATAGCCCTTTTAAAAACATAGTTTCATAGGAAAACCCTGCCCACTCTAGTCCCCCTTGAGGATGTGTGTATATTTGATCCGCAACATTCCCAATCCAATATCCTTTTTGTGAAATGGTTTCGCCGTAAGCTAGGATAAACTTTTTTGATTTTTTAAAATCAAGTAATGCTTTTCTGATTTCTTCGGAAGCAGCATATCCATTTGGATTTTGCTGGCATTTAATATAAATCCCTTTGATACTTGAATCGGTCTTCGCATATTTAATAAGTGATATCAATGAAGACAAACTTGGGGTTTTTCCTTTTTTCTTATTAATAAGTTCAGAAAAGGGATCGTCTTGGCTTTGTTCTTTAAAATCCTGTGAAATATCTAACACCAAAACGGAATTTGATTCAATAGTCATTTTCTCCTCCTTGGAAAAACTAGCCGCAATTCCTATGATTAAAAAAAAGCCGATTAAGGTAAAAACTATAAGTGCTAATAAAGCTGCAAAGAAGGATTTGAAGAACGATTTCATACTAAATAAATTGATTAGATATAAGTTCCCAAAATAGACCGTTCTAAAATAGGGTAACGCTGTAAAATTATGGATATTTGAGCTACTTTTAGAATCCTTCTATGAACAAAGCATACCTCTTGATAGGCGGCAATTTGGGTGACCGATTGGCAAACTTACAACACGCCACAGCATGCATTGAACAACGCTGCGGAAAAGTACTACTAACTTCGGCTATATACGAAACTGAGGCATGGGGATTTAAAGACCAGCCTTCCTTTTACAATCAAGCACTGATTATTGCAACCCGTCTATCCGCAACAGCTTTAATGACTGAATTATTAGCTATCGAAGTGCAACTTGGTCGAATTCGATCTACTCCATTAGGACCAAGAACAATCGATTTAGATATTATCTACTTTAATAACGAAATCATTCAAACCGATTCACTCCTTATTCCACATCCTCGATTAAGGGAACGAAATTTTGTATTGATGCCCTTAGTGGAGATTGCACCAGACTATATCCATCCTGTTTTGAATAAATCCAACACCTTATTGTTAAAAGAATGTGG
>CALPKD020000098.1 GCA_943324055.2 Chitinophaga pinensis | reverse complement strand
TTTTGAAGGTCGAGCAGGATGCAAGTAATAAAATAGCTCCTAAGAACAGAATTGATTTTTTCATTGGATTTATTGTTTACCAGTATGGCCAAAGCCGCCGGCGCCACGATCACTATCCGCCAATTGATCGACTATTTCCCATTGCACTTTTTCAACTGCTTGAAATACTATTTGGGCAATTCTATCCCCATCGGAAATGGTTTGAGGTTCAGTGGAAAGGTTGATTAATACTACTTTTATTTCGCCCCTGTAATCGGCGTCAATAGTGCCTGGCGTATTCAAACAAGTAATACCCTGCTTGATTGCCAATCCACTTCGTGGCCTGACCTGTGCTTCCCAGTTATTAGGCATCTCCATAAACAAACCGGTGGGCACTAGTACCCTCTCCATCGATTGTAATAAAATAGGTTGACTGATAGATGCCCTAAGATCCATTCCTGAAGATCCCAATGTTGCATAGGATGGCAATGGGTGAGGGCTCTTATTGACTACTTTTATGATTGCTGACATGATCAACAAAAATAGGCAAAAAGAAAGTTAGAAATTGAAAACAGTACCAAATCTTAGCGTATTAGATAATGGATTTTTATTTATTCCGCCGCCCGAAGGCACTAGGTAAGAAATATGGAACTTAGATTGTTGGTATTGAAAAGTGGTACCTACCGTAAAATATTGCATATTCCCTAAGTTCTTATTGTTGTCCATATAATAGCCCGCTCTTAAAAAAAAGCGGTCGCTGTAATTGTATTCTGCACCTGCCGACACTTTCAATGACTCCCCTAATGGCATACCATATTTACTTGTAAATGAATTAAACCAGCTTGACACCACCGACTGGGAATAGTATTGATTTCGAGTTGCCTCATCTGCATCGATAGGCGTTGTTGGGACCATTAAACGATTCACATCCACTCCAAACTCAATTGAATTTGAATTGTCCATTCTATTTAAGTACCCAATGCCCAATCCAATATTCGCCGGGATAAATGATTTGTTTTTTGATTCATTGGTATAACTAATCTTGCCTCCTAAGTTGGAAAGCAATAGGCCTCCATGAAAACCTTCGAAGTTTTCATTTTGCTTGTAAAATAAACTAATGTCACTAGATAAAGTATTTCCAGCCTTATAGTTAATTGCACTTGCGCCATAGGAGCCTTGAACCAATTGAGAATGTATATATCTTAAAGTAACACCTGCGCTAAATTGATCTGACAATAACATACTGTATCCAAAATCATAACTAAATTCAGAAGGCCTTTGAGAAGCAAGCGCGTTATTGTCCTGATCTGTAAACTGAATATCCCCTAAGCTAAAAAATCGAAGCGAGGTATTGATACTATTATTGTTATTAAGTTTTTTATAAAAACCAGCACTTGCCAAATACACATCATTCAATCCAAGGTCTTTTAACCAAGGAGTGTAATTGATTAAAAAAGCTCTGTCTTCTTTTATAAAAGGCAACTTTGCGGTATTGCCAAATAAGTCGTTTGTTTCTGGCGACATGGCTAAGGACAAATTCCCCATACCCCCAGATCGAGCATCAGGAGAGATTAACAAAAAGGGAACAGCAGTGCTTTGAATATTAATTGTCTTTGTTTGCGCCATCAAATCAGAGACTAGCATTACACAAAAAATAGTTAAAAAAGAAGCGGCTAATTTGTATTTATTCATATTCATTAAAGTTTGGAAACTGCGTTAAAGATAATCCATACTATCAACAATCCGTTAATATTTAACGACTTTACGTGTTAAAGAAGATGTTAATTTGGCATCACTTACAGTAAGCTTGCAATAGTATACCCCAGGCAAAATTCTATTGCCTCCGGCCGACAAGCCAGTCCAATTAAGCACAACTCGATTGCTCAAAAACAACGACTGTATTGATTTTGAATATATTTTTAATCCATTGTAATCATAGATATCAAGTAAAATGCTCAAAGGATTAAGTAATTGATTGTGCTCAAAACTAAACTGAGTCTGACTATTGAAGGGATTGGGGAATATAGAAAAGTTTCTAAGTAGTAGTTTTTGGGTTGAAGGCACAACAAATCGGATGGTGTCTGTGCTTGCATTTGAGAATAGGTCCCAAGCCTTAATAATGAGTTCGTGATTCCCTTCCGAAAAATTAGGCAATGAGTATACGATATTTCCACTTTGGTAAGAATCCAAATCAGCTGTATAATAATTATTCAACGCAATTGGATGCTGAAAATCTCTATCCATTATTAATGTAATATCATGACCCAATGCATTTCCAGAGGACTGAATACCTGCACTATCTTTTAAGCGCACAATCAATTTTGCATGATCTGTAACCCATCCGCCCTCTACAAAATTAGTGTCATTGATGTACCCCTTCACGGAGGGTCCGTTTGTATCTGTCGCCAATTTCTCTGTACCACTACTTACATAAATTTGATTAAAAATTCCCGTCGCATCCGCAGTGTCATTGTATGCATAAAGTTGCAATTTTAATGCCCCCTTAAGTGCATTCAATTCCTTTGGTAATACAAAATCGATTTCAAAACTACCGGCTGTAACAGTTGCTTTCCCCTTAAATACAATCTGGTCCTGAGTTTCCACAAAAACAGCCATACTCGTACTTTGATTCGCCAATGTTTTTTTACGACTTGCCGCATCATATAAAACCATTTCAACCACTCCATTAAACCTATTGAGTTTACTCCCATTGGCTTGGATATTTCCATTTACTTTATAGATATTACCCGCCATAAATGTGTCCTTGCCGATAAATTGTTTTTGATTAATTGCCTCAATTTTAATCTTATATTTTGGCGCAGCTAAACGCATGGCAGGATCTCCAATTAGATTAAATTTAAAAGCATTGACATGATCCCCTGCATTCCCCCATGTCTTATTTTTAGCAAGCATTAAGGATTCACCAATCGTCTGAAATTTTCCAAAAGCATTGGGCACTAATAGCTGCTGTATAAATTCGTCATTGATTTGCTTATTACTGTAGGCAAACACAAGTCTACTTGCAGCAACTACTCCAATTACGCCCTTACTATCTTTCATAAAAGCATCAAATGCAATAGGGCTTAGCTGTGGCTGATCATAAGGTGCAAAATCACAGGATGCAGTAATCATCAAAGGCAATTTCCCGCCATTGTCCCACTGTGCAAGTTCAGAAGCCGTCACAACCGCTTCCTCCGCCAATCTCAAATAATTTCCGTGACCACTATAATTAAAAATGAGCGTCCCGTTATTAACCACTTGTTTCAAATCTGTAATTAAGGACGGGTACGTATTTCCACTAGTCGTAGGAACTGCTTGATATAAATCCAAATACATTTTCTTTTGGTTCCAATCCGCATCCATCCCCTGCAAATGACTTGTGATTTCTTCTGCATCTTGTAAGTGTAAATTGTAATCTCCATCGTCCGCTACCCAAGTCAATTGATTTTTCCAAACGCCCCCATTGATATTGTTTTGATATTGTATTATTTTACGAATAGCCGTATCTGCCTCTGCCATATTTCTTGCGGGGATTCTCCCTACCGCTAATGAAAGTTGCGCAACACTACTAGGTATATTAATGTCATATCCATCTTTTAGAATCGCATAAAAATCATCCGAAGTGTAAGTGGATAAAGTTGCAGTCGACGCTACACTTTCGTAAGCCGGCAATTGTGTGGCACTATTTATTTTTCTAGGATCATAATGACCCAAACCTAATAATAATAGGTATTTAGGCGGACTCGTATTTTGAAAAGCCGCCTTGTCAAATAAATATTTTATACAATTCCGAATCCCAATAGCACTTACCTGACCTCCCGAAAATTCATTATAAATTTCATCCGCAATAAGCACTTCTACTTTTAAACCATGGGCTGCTTTATGATACTGCTGCAATTGAGCCGCCGCATTTTTAAAAGCACTTGGTGCAACAATAAGATAGTCTGCGTTTGGCGTTGCAATTACGTTTTGGTTATTCACTTTACTGACAAAGGTTGGGATGTCGTAGGCTTGTTGTTGTACCGTATAAAAGTCGTTAATGGTATCTCCCAACTGCACAAACCTTCCAATGCCACCTCCTTGTATAATTAAAGCCATTTTAACAGGCATAATTGGATGCGTTACATCCCACACCATTGTTGTTGTATCCGCTTTTTGAAGCTTGTACAATACCCCTTGCTTTGCACTACCTGCCAAAAAGTTTCTAAACCCAAAAGATCGGGTACCCCAAAAACCTAACGTTTTTTTAGCATGCATCTCGATAAAATCGATCCAGCCTGTACTGTTCGAGCTCGGACTTGTAAAGTCAACAGACAAATTAATACTATTTGCGAGTGGCACCGAAGGACTCAATAACCAATCTGCATCTGATTTTACAACTAATGCGGCATCATCATATATCAAACCAGAAACAGCAGCAACAGTTGTATTTTTCACAGACTGACCATTCCATTGTAAATTAAAATTTGCGGGCCCTTGATAACTCGATGCAGCATACTGCATTTTAAATTTAATTGCACTAGCAACCTCTATGCCTTCTATATTAGTGGAGAAGGTGAACTTAGATTGCTTGCCAGCTCCCTGTCCCATTGGTGCGCCGAACCATTGCTGCCCACTATTCAATATCGAGATCGTATCTTTTTCGATAAGCCATCTTTCGTCATACACATCAACCGTTTTTACATAAGTATTTTGGGTTGTTGCATTTAAAATTCGTTTCCCATTTTTACCCTGCGTTAAAAAAAAGTATAGCGAATCCCCGGTTGATTTTTTCACATGAAATGGCAAACCGTCTGATTCATTATACTTCCATTTTATGGGCCCATCACTATAAAAAAGAATGTAATCTTTTTCCTCTATTTGTCCATCCCCTCCATCCTGAACTTCAATTGCATTTTCGAACAAACCATTGGAATTATTTGGGGTCACTTTTTCCTCCAAATTAGCAAGATCATAACTAAATAATTGAACTTGTGCAGAAGGGATCGGCAAGGTAAATCCCATGGCTTTAAATTGAGTCCCAGTGATTTGAAATACTCCTTGTTTTACAACTGCTATTTTAACCCATTGACCAGTGGCCAAAGGACTGGATTGCGCCCTCAAGTTTTGGGTTAAAAATAAAAAAAACAGTAAAAATATTACGGGGCCCCTTGTCATAAGCTAAAATTAGGCTTTTACTAACATAAGATTGCAGTTACAAGTGAATAAATGACCAAAAACAAGCTATATTCGCAGTATCTTTTAACCTGTTTTTATATAATTTTTATATATGAATTTTATAAATAGTATTCTGTTGTTTTTTGCCATACTATTATTAGGGCCAACCATGTTGACTACATCGGAAAATAATGCTGCTAAAAATGTGTCCATGGCAGCATCTAAGGACGACCCATTTGCAGGCACCGTTTTAATACGAGGGGGCACTTTTGCGATGGGGTTAAACCAAGAAAGCGTGATGGGCGACTGGAACAATAGTCTTAGACGCGTAACAGTTAGTTCATTTAGGATTGACCAATACGAAGTTAGCAACAAAAAATACAGAGATTATTTACATTGGATAGAGAAAGTATTTATTCCATTAGGGAAAGATTCAATCGTAAAAGCCGCGCTCCCTGACACCACTGTTTGGAGAACCGACTTATCATACAACGAGCCAATGGTTGAAGGTTATTTTAGAGCAAATGCATTTAACGACTATCCTGTTGTTGGCGTCACTTGGGAACAAGCAAACAATTATTGCAGATGGAGAACAGATAGAGCGAACGAAAAAACCTTAGTAAGATATGGCTTAGTGGATCCAAAAACGCCTTACCTAGGAAAAATTGGAGGTGGCCCTAAAAAGGATTCTACTACAAACGCTAAAACCGTTACTACTGCACGAGTTAAAACCAAAAATAATATTGACGAGTATGTAATGATACCTGACTTCCGTTTACCAACTGAAGCAGAGTGGGAATATGCTGCAAAAGTATCTAGTCAAAAAAATTATATTTCTAATTTTAACAACCCAAAAGCGG
>CALPKD020000097.1 GCA_943324055.2 Chitinophaga pinensis | reverse complement strand
TTAATTAAGATGGCACTTAAAAACTGTTAACTCATATTTTATTTTTTTAAATTGAAATTATTTCATCCTTTAATATTATCTATTTCATTACTCCTTTTGGGCAATGAATTAGGTGCGCAAGTAAAACAAGGATTGGCTATGCCCTTTAAGGATACTGCAAGTAAAAAAGGGATAGACACGAATAAGATTCCTTTAAAAAAAGACACACTAAGGTTTCCGATTAAGGATCGTCGCGGTGATTTCTTATCTCAACCAAGTAATAATCCATTTGATATTAGAGATACGAGCTTAATTAAGCGCAATGTTCAATATGATCCGACAACGAAAAGCTATTTTATTACTGAATTGAGAGGAGGGAAGCCGCAACGTGTTCCCTCGACACTGACATTTGATGAATTTTGGAAATTAAAGACCAATAAGGACGAGCAGGCTTATTTTATGCAGCGTGCGAATTCATTAGGGGTGCTGAACCGAAAAATTAGTCGTCCTAAAACCAAAGTGTTTGACAGTTACTTTGATCGCTTGTTTGGTAAAACTGGGTCAGATTTAAAAATAGATATTAAGCCAGTAGGGGAGATTAATATTAAAGCGGGCTATCAAGGACAAAATGTCAAAAATCCAACATTGCCCGAACGTGCTAGAAAAAATGGAGGTTTCGATTTTGATGCGAACACCAACTTTAGCATGAACGCAAGTATCGGTGATAAATTAAAGTTCCCTATTAACTTAAATAGCTTGTCTAACTTAGGATTTGACAATCAAATTAAATTAAGTTACAAGGGCAAGAAGGATGAAGTGATAAAAAATATCGAAGCTGGGAATATTAATTATATATCCCGAAGTACTTTAATTCCAAGTACACAAAACTTATTCGGAGTAAAAGCGCAGTTGCAGTTTGGAAGATTGTTTATTACAGGTGCAATAGCCAACCAAAAATCACAACGTCAATCGATGGCTTTGCAAGGGGGTTCATCTACTCAAAAATTTCAAAAGCGTTTAGATGATTATGAGGAAAATAGACACTTTTTATTAGCACAATATTTTAGGAATAATTACAATAAGGCGATGTCCTCGCTGCCATTAATTAATTCTCAAATCCAAATTAAAAGAATCGAAGTTTGGGTCACCAATCGGAATGGTCAAACTACTAATGCAAGGGATGTAGTGGGCTTAGCTGATTTAGGAGAAAGTAAACCAAGTAAATTAAACTGGCAAACCAATCCCAATAATCCTTATCCCGACAATAGTGCCAATAGTTTATACACTAAGATTATCAATAATAGTTTAGCGCGTAATCCTGCGGGTGTTTCATCGGTGTTGTCCATGGAGGGCTTAAGGTCGGCAGAGGATTATGAAAGGACTTTTGCGCGCAAGCTAACAGAGAATGAATATTTCTTTAATCCACAAATTGGTTTTTTATCCTTAAATATTCCATTACAACCCGACGAAGTATTGGGTGTAGCTTTTCAATATACCTATAATGGAAAAGTATTTCAGGTAGGTGAGTTCTCGGAAAACATCGCATTAGATGAAAATAAAGGGGTGCAACAAATATTGTTCTTAAAATTGTTGAAAGCGACAACACAGCGAACTGATTTGCCTATTTGGGATTTGATGATGAAGAACGTTTATTCGCTAGACTTGTTTGGAGCTATTCAACAACAGGATTTCCAATTGAACATCTTATATGAGGAACCAAGTGCGGGATTGAAAAGATATCTGCCTGTTACAGGTACTGGGGTGGAAGGCCAGTCACTTATCAAAATATTACAACTTGATCGATTAAACAATCGAAATGATCCACAGCCGGATGGTGTGTTTGATTATGTGGAAGGCTATACCGTATTATCTAAAATGGGACGTATCGTTTTTCCATTGCTAGAGCCATTTGGAGACGATCTAAAAAATATTGCCTACAAGGGCATTGATACGAATGTTGCAAAAAAATATTTGTACCCGCAATTATACCGTAAAATTAAATCAGAAGCGCAGACGTTTACAAACCTGAATCGTTTTGTAATGGAAGGTCAGGTAAAAGGAAGTGCGGGTGGTTCTGAAATTAGTTTAAATGCATTTAATGTACCACCAGGTTCGGTGAGTGTAAGGGCGGGAGGACAAATTTTAAAAGAGGGGTATGATTATATTGTAGATTATGGTTCAGGTACGGTAAGAATTATTAATCCAGGCATATTAAGTTCGAATATACCAGTGAATGTGTCTTATGAAAATAATTTAGGGTTTGGGTTTCAAGAACGCGGTTTTAGAGCATTGAGATTGGATTACATGGCAAGTAAAGATTTCAACTTCGGTTTTTCAAGTACTCGATTAAGTGAAAGGCCATTTTTTACGAAGACTAATTTCGGATCGGATCCTATCAAAAACTCAATGTATGGGTTTGACTTTAACTATAAAACAGAATTACCAGCATTGACAAGAGCTTTGGATAAACTTCCTTTTTATTCAACCAAGGCAAAGTCCTATCTAACCGCCTATGGCGAAGCTGCATATCTACAACCTGGTCACGCACAACAGATAGGTAAGGGAGGAAGTGGCGTTATTTATCTAGACGACTTTGAAGCAACACGTACCAATATTGATTTACGTTTTCCATTTACTTCATGGGTGATGGCGTCTACTCCAATGGATCGTTTCCCCGAAGGACAGTTGTCCGATTCTGTTGACTATAATAAAAACAGAGCCCGATTATCTTGGTATACCATTGAGCCTACCTTGCAAGATAAAAATAGCGCTAACAATCCTTTAAGCAGTAATCTTGCTTCCTTAAGTGATCCTAGGGTGCGTCAAATATTTACGAATGAATTGTTCCCACAAAAAACAACGAATATCACGGATGTGCAATTGCCGACTTTTGATTTAAGTTATTATCCAAAAGAACGTGGTGCGTATAATTACAATTACAAAGACTTAGACGCGACGGGTAAATTCCGAAATCCAATAGACAAGTGGGGTGGTATTATGCGCGCTTTAGATCAGACTGATTTTGAAACTGGCATTATTGAATACGTTGAGTTTTGGGTACAGGATCCGTTTATTAAATCTCCTGCTGTTGGTGGAAAATTGGTTTTGAATTTAGGAAATGTGAGTGAAGATATATTGCGTGATGGAAGACGTTTTTATGAAAATGGAATGCCTACTCCAACCATTCCTGCAAGTGTGGATAGCAGCACTTGGGGAAGAGTACCAACTAATCCAATACAAGTAACAAATGCTTTCAGTAATAATCCGGAAGACCGAAAATACCAGGACGTTGGATTAGATGGATTAGGAGATGCGGATGAGCGTACTAAAAAGCAATACCTAATTGATAAAATCACAAACACAACGGTTGCGCAACAATTTATCAAAGATCCGTCGGCCGATAACTATGTTTGGTATAGAGATGCACAATACGATGCAAGCAATACTGGCATTTTAGGCAGGTATAAATACTATAACAATGCGCAAGGAAACTCTGCATTGGCTGGTACAAGTCAGTTTAGTAGTGCAGCTACTTTGCTGCCCGACAATGAGGATCTAAACAGAGATAATACATTAAACGAAACCGAAGCCTATTTTGAATACGAGATTCCATTGCAGAAAGGCAGTATGGGTGTGGGTAGCACAAAGTACGTAACAGATACTAAGACAATCAATGCAACACTTGCAGATGGTACAAAGAGCCTTGAAAACTGGTACTTATTTAGAGTGCCGATAAAATCTTTCTCCAACGCAATTGGAGGCATTAGAGATTTTAAATCGATTCGATTTTTAAGAATGTATTTAACGGGTTTTGAGGATTCCGTTACTTTACGTTTTGCCAAATTAGATTTAGTCCGTAATCAATGGAGGCAATATGGATATGATTTAGATAGTTCTGGAAATTATGTGGCGATTACTCCAGAGAATAATAGTGCTACTATTAATACATTAGCAGTGAGTGTGGAAGAGAACGGAAGTAGAACACCTGTTAACTACATCATACCTCCAGGTATTGAGCGTGTTCAGTTGTTGAGTAATAATGGAGTGAATCTTTTACAGAACGAACAATCACTAAGTGTTCAATTAAATGGCTTGCAAAAAGGTAGAACCCCAAGAGGAGTATTTAAAACAATGAATATTGATATTCGCCGCTATGGTAAATTGTCTTTGTTTTTGCACGCTGAAAATAAAGATAGATTAAGTCAAACAGAGAAGGGTGTTATCACAGCCGTAATTAGAATGGGTCAAGATTTTCAAAATAACTTTTATGAGATTCGCATCCCATTGACTACAACGCAGCAAAAAAATTATTCAAGTGGGGAAGCCAATTTAGTATGGCCTTTGGAAAATGAATTGAATTTAAGTTTAAATGAATTGGTAAAACTGAAATTAGAAAGAGATAAACAAAGGGTTTCGTTTAATGCAAAATTCTCACAACTACAAAGCAATAACCAAACGTATTCGGTAATGGGTAATCCAAACCTGGGAGAGATTAGAGGGTTGCTGATTGCTTTTGAAAACACTTCTAGCCAATCGGTAATGAATGCAGAAGTTTGGGTGAATGAATTGCGTTTGTCCGACCTAGATGAAAAAGGATCATGGGCTGCATTGGGTAGAATGGATTTGGTATTGGCTGACCTTGGAACCTTATCTGTTTCTGCAAATAATAGAACGGCAGGTTTTGGTAGTGTAGAACAAAAAATGAACGAGCGTGCCAAAACAGGATTAACACAATTTGATATTGCTACCAATATTGAAGCGGGTAAATTCTTGCCCAAAAAAGTAAGACTTTCCTTGCCTATTTATGCTAGTATCAATAAAACAATTGAAAACCCCGAGTTTGATCCGTTTAATAAGGACATCTTATATAAAGACAAGCTAAGTGCGGTAACAGGTGCTACTAGAGATTCCATTCGTAATACTTCCTCAGATCAAACAACGATTAAAACTTTGAACTTTACCAATGTGCGCTTTATGCCAGGTAAAAAAACAAATATTATTAGCTTAAGTAATTTTGATTTTAGCTATTCTTATTCTCAGCTAGATCAAACAGGCCCCGTAATTGAGTCTAATAAAATAGTGAAACAAAGAGGCGCTATTGGGTACACGTATAATGGAACTGGCAAGTCAATCGAGCCGTTCCGAAAATTATTCAAGAACGCATCTCCTTGGTTTAATTTGCTCAAAGAAGTAAATTTTAATCCTAAACCAAGTTTAGTAAGTTACAGAACTGTTTTAGATAGGCAGTTTGGCGAGTTTACACCAAGAGTGATTAACACTTTTGATGGTACAACAGATAAAGCAGAAACCACATTTGACAAGTATTTTACGATGAGTAGGATATTTAACATGCGTTGGCCATTGACTAGATCGCTGAACTTAGATGTAGTCGCAAATTTAAATTCAAGAATAGACGAACCTAACGGAAGGATAGATACACAGGATAAAAAAGATTCTTTAATGCGCATGCTTTTGAGAGCAGGAAGGAATACTTTGTACAATCAAAAGATCACATTACGTTATGATCTCCCTACTAATAAATTCCCATTAACGGATTGGATATTATCTAGCTATAACCTTTCAACCAATTACAATTGGATTGGAGCAAGTAGGTTGGCGCAAGGGTTAGGAAATACGATTGAAAATACTTTTTCGCAACAGTTAAATGCGCAATTTAATTTTGCTAACTTTTATAAAAAGTCCAAATATATACGAGCAGCAATTACAGACGGGAATGGCTTTACCCAAGCGCAGACCAATCCGTTGGCGAGTAAATTGATGATGACTAAGGAGGAAGCCTTGGCGGGAAAGACAGGAAAGGAAAGAACACTCGCATTGCAAAAGTGGAAAGAAGCCAGAAGGCAAGAGCGGATTGCACAAAGAGTGTTAGCGGCGAATCAGCCTATCAATGTGCCAAGTGGAATAAAGTCCATTGCTAAGTTTTTGACAATGGTACAAACAGGTAATTTGGATTATGCTGAAAATTTTAATAGTCGTTTGCCTGGTTTTATGTCGGGTGTGCAATTTATTGATAAAGATTTCAC
>CALPKD020000096.1 GCA_943324055.2 Chitinophaga pinensis | reverse complement strand
TAAAACCATCCCGTTTGGCTTAGACTCAAGCGCGATTAAATAAGCGGTTAAATCCTGAGAGACAGTAGCATAACTAGCAATTGATATTTCAATTGGAACAAAAGAACTATTGGCAGGTTGTGATATAATTACTTTTGCAGGTTTATCATAACTAGTAATTCTAAGTACAACGGGTGTGTTTTCATGTCCAGCAGTAATCGAAGGAGCTGCAAACCAAAATTCAGTATCCGTTTGCGCAAAGGAAAAATTTGAATAAGTTAAGATCCCTATAATTAGCAAAGACCGGATTAAAATATTCGATCTTGTAAACCAACCAAAAATATTGAATAGATGCTGTTTCAATTTAATTAAATAAGCTTTTCAAATTTTCAGTAACCCGTTTTCCCAAGTAAGTAGACAAAGTAAATTCAAAAGTTTGCGGACGCAGGTTAGCACTCGTCATGTTATTCTGGTACATGTCATAACTCAATCCAATCTTATACTTATTATACAACAAACCCAAATAAGGTACCACCGCATCATTGGTTCTATAAAAACATCCCAAATACAACCTATTTATTTTTTCATTTGCCGTGTAAAGCGGTAAGCCAACAGCAGCTCCTACGAAGAAGAATTCAGTCTCTAAACGGTTCTGATAATCGGCGTGAACTAAAATTGTTTTATTTTCTAAGAACACATGTTCATAATTCATTAAACCCAACAACTGAATGGATTGATTCCCTTTTTCATAAGCCTGTGTATTAGAACTGCGATTAATATAAAATGTACTCCCCCCTAATTGAAAGAAAGATGCTGGTGATACATAAGAGTAGAGCACTCCTGCATTGGTAGAATATTTAGTAGGATATTTATTGATCGATTCTAAACTTGAAGCATTAAATAACCTACCGGAATAATATTGATCTCCAAAAGTGAGTTGTTCAGCATTCACAGTTCGAGTAATAAAACTTGAGCTAATCCCCAATGCTATATAACTTGTTTTATTTTCATTTAAAAAAATACGATTGGCAATACTCATTGTAATGGAATTGGTTTGCAATACTCCATTTAGGACTTGTTCAGACACCCCTTGAATTCCCATACCAAAATTATTGTTCCCTTCATTGTTTTCAGTTTTGAACAACGAAAAATCTACCCCTAACCCTATTGTTTTATAGGGCTCTCCCACTCCCGCAAACTGATTTCGATAAAATGACTGGAACTGATTATTCACGCCAAATCCTACAGCAGCAGGATTAAAGAAATTGGTAGCAGTAAAGTTCTGGGAAGAAAAAGGTGTTTGTGCTTGGCTATTTACTGAGTATATCAGTATTAGCAATAAGGGTAATATTTTAAAAGGGCTTCGCATTTATCTTAATAAAATTACAGAGCCCGTTTTGGTGATATGCTCATCTTTGTATGTAATATAATCAATTAAATAACTATACGCATCCATTTCCTGGTCAATGCCATTCAACTTGCCATCCCACCCTCCACTCAAGTTAGTAGACATATAAACAATCTTACCAAAACGATTGAATATTTTAATTCCATTATACATTTTTAAGCCTGCCCCATATTCTATTTTTAAAACATCGTTTAAATTATCACCATTGGGTGTGAAAGCTTTAGGAATAGCTACAATAACATCTGGCGAAACTTCTATTTTATAACTATCATCCACTTTACAGGCTGTAATAGGATCTATCCTGCTAAGTGTATATTCAATGGATCGATTGCTTCTAAAAAGTGGAGTTGGTATAAATGCGTCAGATAAATACGTCAGTGGATTCCAACGATAAATAGTATAGCCCGAATCTTTTTTAAAGGGACTTAATAAGGAGTCCACATCCGCCAAAATAAATAAAGTGAAATTAGTAGGACTCACCGGGTCGATCACTTTAATAGAATCCCCTATTAATTGATATTCGTATTTTTTACAATAGTCATTTGTTATATTCAACTTCATTAAATAGGTGCCTGATTTTTTATAAGAATGGCTGTTTGGATTCGCTTTCGCATAACTGGTGCTATCCCCAAAATCCCAAACAAAATGCACGAAGGATTTGTCCAAAGCATCTGTTTGAATTTGAAGGGGTGTATTGGTGCAAATAATTGGATTATACTGAATAGTATATACTGGAATATTTAAAGGTTTTAGTAAAATTGAATCTGACACAAGAGAATTACATTTACCGTCATTCACTATAAGTTTATAATACCCTTTCAAATTAGTAGCAATGGTGTCTACACTACTTTCATAAATTGGAGTATTGTTTAATATCCATTTAAAGTAATTACTACCAGTCCCCCTTAAGGTTACTTTATCCCCATTGCAAATAACAGTATCCACGGCCGACAAAGTTGCCATAGGGATGGCGCTGACTTCCAAATTTTTTAAATTATCAAATGCATATACACATTGTTTAGGGTCTACTAATTTTAAGGAAATATCAACCCTGCCTGCAGTAATTCCATGTAGGGTATCTCCCCTAAAATTTGCATTGCCATTACTCGTAGTCCAAGTATTCACAAATGGAGGAACGCCTCCAATCACTTTTGCTTTTACATTAAGCGTATCAAACAAGCACACATAATCCTTGGAGGTAATGGTGGAAACAGTTTGAGGAGGAGGTACAATTGTAACAGATGTAAGCGAATCGTCCGCACAAGAGCCTCCAGAATAAGCCATCACCTTAATCTTAAAATTCATTTTATTCGGAAACTGAAAGTTACTATACAAATGTTTATAGGATTTTCCAATAGTAGGATTTTCATCAATACTAGTATCATTTAAATTCCCATCAAAATCCCAAAAAATAATGAGCTTTCCTACTGACCCAATATCAACTTTTGAATTATTCACAAACTCCACTTCCTTATTGCTACAAAGCGCAGATTCATTCACCACCTTAAATCCTGCTTTAGGTATGGATCCATTCACTGTAAAATCGCTTGTATCGATACTCATACAACCAGCTACACTCGTTACCTGTAATACCACTTTATAATCACCTGGTGCCTGGTATCTATGTTTTGGATTGGCTATAATATCCGTATTGGGATACATTGTGTTTCCTAGATCCCCAAAATCCCATTTATAAATAAATCCATTGGCGCTACCTGCAATTTTAGTGGTATCAGTAAATTGAGCATAAGCGTCTTCCAAACAAATTTCAGGTAAAATGAATCCAACAACAGGATTGGGATTATTTAAAAAAGTCTGTTGTTTCGAGCTCAAACAGCCATTCGTAGTAGTTACCGATAATTTTACCGTGTAGTTTTTTAAACTGTCAAAAATATGCGTAACATTCCCATTATTCAGCAACGTATCTACATGTGAACTATCTCCAAAATTCCAAATCCACTTGTCTAAAGTGGCTGTCCCAGTTGATAATGTAGCATCCTTAAATATAATATCCTTATTTATACAAGTGATACTCGGAATTATAAAATTTACTTTTGGAACACTATCAATTATTACTTCCTTTATAATGGTATCACTTAAACATCCAATATCAGTTATTACAAAGTATTTGATGGTATACTTACCTGCCCGGTTTGGCAAGATTGCATAATTTTGTGCATTATGGAATATACCATCTCCGGTATCCCAATTATAGGAGATAATTTTTCGATCGTCTTTTGCTATAGGGGTTAAATCCTTCATTAATATAGAATCCGAAATACAGTTGCTACTCGTTATTAGATTATCTACACTTGGCGGTCCGTAAATAATCAAATCAAAATCAATTTGTTGTTCCCCACTACATCCATCACTTGTAGGATTATTAACAATTACCTGGATATTAAAAGTACCAACACTATCAAACACAATAGAATTTTCGAAGGTGAATGTGTAAATAGATTTTCCATTTACGATACTAGAATCAATTGGAATAGGATTATAGATTGTGGGTGTATCGGCGTAAGTGGGAATAATCCATTTTATGAGTGTTGGAATATAAGGCAGGGTCATATTTACTTTAAAAGGGGTCCCTTTACAAGATGCTGGTAATTTAACCACACCCAATGGATTATTAACTGTCAAAGTTTGGTACAAGTCCCTAACATTTGCACCCGCATTGTATCCATAGGATTCTACATTACCAAACCCATACGCAATACAAATAAAGCCACTATCTGATACAACTCTGTGGGATGGATTTATATTAGTAGATGCAGTCACATTTTCCTGAATATAAGAATATCCCGAAGTACCCATAGTCACTGGTAAAGCATTTGGCGATAGTCCATCAATTTTGAGTGAACTTAAAGAACTAGTTTTAAAAATAATATTTAAATAATGTGCCGAAATATTTGTGTTCGGAGGTGTCAGATCACTCTTCGCAGACATGATCGTAATATCATTTAAAGTTTGTTCAATTGGGTTCAGTGTAATCATCTCTGGATCACCCGTAATGTTGTCACAATTTTGTGTGATAAAATATTGCAATACACTAATGGGTTTAGCAGATGTAATAATACGGTAGGTATTATTACCTGCGGTATTAATTTCGTAAAAGCGACCGTTGACAATGGTATTTTTATCCAATGCAACTCCATTCACATACACTAGTTCATTTGGGTCCTGTACAATAATTCTAAATATATCAAAAGACTTGTTGATCGCAGGGGATGTATAATAAGTTTTACCCCAAGCGGAAGACGGAAAAAGTTGTTGGTATAAATTATCCCCTGAA
This sequence comes from Chitinophaga pinensis, assembly GCA_943324055.2. Taxonomy (GTDB): domain Bacteria; phylum Bacteroidota; class Bacteroidia; order Chitinophagales; family Chitinophagaceae; genus Sediminibacterium; species Sediminibacterium pinensis_F. The sequence goes on along the minus strand of CALPKD020000096.1, from coordinate 1,344 downwards.
CTAGCAGCCGAACAACCCAATGCAGTCCAAGTTGACCCCGAATACACTGCAATTTTTTTACAAGGACTAGTACTAGTAGCGACTGATTTTATTTGAGTACCTGTCAAATCCCCTGTGCTTTGATATTGATACACTTCTCCTTTTTGCATTGGTACTTGAAATGCAACTCCTGCTTGTCGCACACTATTCAAATCATTATCCGTTGGGGTCACCTCAATAGTTGTATTGTCTTCGGTAGCAATCACAGCGAATTCAGCATAATGCTGAGTGGTACTTCCAATAGTTTTATAACTAGCTACTACATATTCACGGCCCAACACATTCGTTGGCAATACCAAAGTGGATCCCGAGCGAGCTGCATTTAATATATGCGCATATGCTACAATTGGATTAAGGCTTACAATATGAATCCCTTTATTTCCCACAATACCTTCGGATTGTTCATTATACGCAACTAAATTACTAGGTGAGTTAGTTTTAGTTAATTGTACGGTAGTAACATTATATGCAGTAATTGTAAATGGAATCACATTTCCATTTACTTCGACTGTTCCACTGGTGTTATATTCTGAAGTTAGATACAGCGCCATTCTTGAAGTGAGTCCATCAATATGCCCAGTATAGGCAACCCAAAAATCTTTCCCTTTATTTGAGAAATCTTGAGAAAATAATTGAGTGGAAGTAACCAAACTTCCAACAAATATCCATAAAAATATAGGTATATAGCGTGGGGGCATTATATAGTTTAATTTAAGACTATTGTCACCTTATAAAACTACCAAAAAAAACTGATCATAACAATGAATGTATCGTCATTAAAAGTCCCTCTAAAGAGCAGATTGGCTAGTTATAACCAATACCTTTTTAGTAGCTAGTGTTACTTTAAAGCGGTCGTCAATGCGTTTGCCGACCACCCACAATAGTTTGTCTCCTTTGACAAGGACAAGCGCTCTTGGTTTAACCGAAGGACTCAGTTTTATTCCCCCTAAAAAATGTGCCATTTTCTTTTTCTTTCTCAGTCCTAATGGATAAAAATAGTCTGTATTTTGCCAAGTTCTGAGCAGTAATGGCCACTCTATTTGATCGGCATCCAAATAAGCAATTGCCGTGTCAGCGCTAATCACCAATTCGTTTGCAGGCTTGATTTCAAATTGTAAATATTCCCACTTTGTTGCAATTGAAGCTGGTGCTTCGGGAACGATTATATATTCCTTTTCAGACTCGTTCGAAACGATTTGAATTTGAGCCTTCCATTTAATAAAGCGATGGCTTGGCGAAGCAATAAAAGCACCTTCACTGGCATCTAGTAATTTTAATACTTCTTCGATTTGTGACGCCTTGAAT
>CALPKD020000095.1 GCA_943324055.2 Chitinophaga pinensis | reverse complement strand
GTGAGCACTGTCGAAGGTCATAAAGGTCGCTTAATACTAGGCACTTTGAATGGCAAAAAAGTATGGGTGATGGAAGGTCGATTCCATTTTTATGAAGGTTACACCGCACAGCAAGTCGTTTTCCCTATTAGAGTTTTACGCTTATTGGGTGTGGAGAATTTATTATTATCTAATGCGGCGGGTGGCGTGAATCCGAATTATGCAGTAGGGGATTTAATGATTATTAAAGATCATATTAGTTTATTTACAATCAATCCATTGGTTGGCAAAAACGAATCGGATTTAGGCACTCGCTTCCCAGACATGAGTGAGCCTTATGCAAATACATTTATCGATCAAGCAAAAGCAATTGCAAAAGCAAACGGAATTAAAGTACATGAAGGTGTTTACGTTGGTGTAACGGGTCCGACTTTTGAGACAAGAGCAGAATATAAATTAATCAAAGCAGTTGGCGGTGATGTTGTGGGGATGAGCACTGTTCAAGAAAATATAGCTGCAGTGCACTGTGGCATGAAAGTATTTGCGATGAGTGTTGTGACGGATTTAGGAATCAGAGAAGACTTAAACGTCATCACGCATGAGGAAGTGCTAGAAGCTGCTCATGCAGCTGAACCAAAGTTGACTTTGATTTTTAGTGAATTACTAAAAGCAATCTCTTAAACAGCGTACTCCATGTTTTTTAACAAAGCCTTTATTTTTTGTGCGCTTCTATTGATAATGTTCCAAATAGGGGCAGTTGCGCAAAATCCAATGGGCGGATTTAATAGCATGAATAGAGGCGTTGCCTCACAAAAAAAGCCGGACTCTTTACAAAAAAGAGATCAATTGGCAGATTCTATTACTTTGTTTTTTAAGCGCTTCAATAACAATAAATTAAATAAATTAGATTCAAGCATTAATGACTTTTTTGTACATTATCCACTACCCTATACATCTTATAATTTAGGAAACTTGGGTACGGCGAGCAAGTCTTATATATTCAATCCAATTGCAACAGTTGGGTGGGATGCTGGATTTCACTCTTTTGACGAGTATGCTTACACGCTGGATCAGACTGCTTTTTTTGAAACAACAAGGCCTTACACAGAACTTGCTTATTTGCTTGGAGGCAAAGGGGAACAACTAGTTGAAATAAAGCATACGCAAAATAAAAAACAGCAACTTAATTACTCGTTCGATTATCGATTTAGTAATTCGCCAGGCAATTTGAAAAACCAAAGTTCAAATTTGAATAACATGCGCATTACTGCGCACTTCCAGTCAAAGCGTAAACGGTATGAAGCCTATTTAGTAATGTTGATGAATAAAGCAGCATCTTCTGAAAACGGAGGCTTGGTGAACGCAGCTTTACTAGACAGCCTTTCCTTAAACAACCCCTATGAACTGGAGTCTCGATTAGGGGTGAGTGGGGCTTCGTTTAGGAATCCTTTTAATACAGCAATTGCTACGGGGTCTATCTACAAGGATGACACTTATTTATTACGCCAGACCTATGACTTTGGACAAAAGGATTCTATAGTGAAAGATACCATTGTTACACATCTATTTTATCCAAGATTGCGTTTGCAAAACGACATCAAATATCAACACAATGAATATTTGTTTCAAGACAAAAATCCTAACGCAGCTAATTATTTAAAATATTTCGAGTTGGTTTACAATCCAAATGAGGTAGTGAATTTTTCAGACAAATGGGCTGTGTTGACAGACGAGTTTAGCTTAATAAGTTATCCGCAAAAAAACAATTCTAATCAGTTTCTGCAATTTGGCGCTGGCTATAGTCAAATGAACGCCACTTTTAGCGATCTATCCAAATGGAATAATTACAATCTATATGGGTTTGGAGTGTATAGCAATAAAACTAGGAACCAATTATGGGATATGTTGGCGTCCGGCAAGTTATTCTTGAATGGCTATCAGGCTGGAGATTTTGATGCACAGTTTGCTTTGTCACGAATGCTAAACAAGAAAGGCGATTATTTAAGCCTTTCTTTTCAAAATAAGAACCGCACCCCTTCGGCTAATTTTATGGGTATTACTGCTTTTGCGATGAATCCCCTTTTATCGATTCAAAAGGAAAATACAACCAGTTTAACTGGCGCCATTGGCAATGCAAAAGCGGATTGGAAGGCCTTGGTAAATTATCAACTCATTAATAACTATCATTACTTTAGTGCCCCGTTGCAAGCTGCGGTGTATACTAATCCAATCAGTTATTTACGTGCACAAGTAGAACATAAAATTAAATTAAGTACGCATTGGAACTGGTATGACGAAATTACGATGCAAGTGATAGATGCAGTGAGTCCAATTCATGTTCCATTCATTTTGACTCGACAAAGAATTGCATACGAAGGCAATTTTTATAAAAATCTAAATCTTTCAACTGGGGTGGAAGTAATTTATCATACTAGTTTTAAGGCAGATAATTATATGCCATTCACTGGACAGTTTTATTTGCAAGACAGTTATAGTTTGAGCAATCGACCTACAACTAATGCTTTTTTGCATTTTATGATTAAGCGTTTCAAAGGTTATATCCGCCTAGAGAACTTAAATACATTATTGCCAACTAGTAAAGGTTTAGGCAACACCTATAATTTTACTGCTCAAAACTATCCAAGTACGGGTGTCTGGTTTAGATTTGGTTTTTGGTGGAATTTTATCAATTAAAATAGCTCTAATTATTTTCTTGTTTTCCAATTAATACGTCTTCCTACGTAACATTTTACGTTTAATCCATTAGTTACGTCAGTTAATCCTTTGCCAATTCCAAAATTAAATTCGAATAGTGGATGTAAAAATAAATCCACGACAGCATAAATTGCATGTTCTTGCGCTGCTATTTTATTGGGGTTAAATACTTTCCCTGTATTTCCAAAATACTCGAATCCAATATTGGCTTTTGGATTTGCGGAGTAAGCGTATTTGAAATTTGGCTCAAATAAATACTCTTTATTTGTAAATGAAATTCCAATATTTGGGTTGAAAGAAAAATATTGTTTGCCGATTGTTTTATCAAAAATGGGTCTCACTTCAGCGCCCCAATCGTTGTCTTTTGTTGAAGGATCAATTGAACAGCCAATTTCTGATGATAAACTCATTCCTAAAGGTAGTCCCCAGTCCTCAGGAGCTTTTATCCTTGGTCGGATATTACTTCCTGTATATTGTAATTTCCCATTATTGTTATAAGTGAATACATAAAATCCAAATTCAAAATTTTCACTGATACCTGTGGTGACCTCAAGTGTCTGTAAAAATGGATGGTAACTTTCATTGAATTTTGGCCCCTTAATTGTATAATTTGAATGCAGCTCAATCACTGTTGTGTTTTTAGGAGTGGTAGCTGAGCCATATACCTGAATTTCCCCTGCATCTTGTGCAGTTACTTTTGTGCAAATGAATAAACTAATAAAGCTGCAAGTAATAAAAATTGATTTCTGTAAGTTCATTTCGTTAATTTATATTTTATATTTCAAAATACGACAAACTGCCGCCTACCCAGGTGGCAGTTTTGTTATAATTCACTCCAATCATCTTTCCTTTACTTAATCGTGTAAGATTATTGGTGGCGATATAAGTTCCGCTTTTATAGTCGTAAAAATAGAATAATCTAATTTCTGCTTTTGCTTTTCCGTCTGGAGTTTCAATAATCTCCGCATACTTCACTTTTTTTTGTAAAATCCAATTTTCGGGATCTTTAATTTGCAGGATATCGGCTGTGGTTAAGTCAATGATTACCCCTTGTCCTGCAAAGGAGTACAACGGTTTTAACACAAAATTTTCAAGGTCTTGCGGTATGCGCTCTACTTTGGATAATAATTGAGTGATTGGAATATAGGGGTGTTGTAAAAATGGTATTAGGTATTTGCTGATTCTATAAAAATGGTTTGGATGGGTAACCCATTCTATTGCTGGAGCATTTAAAAGCAGTTCCCAGTTTTCTTTTAGGGTATTAGTTTGGCTTTTAAGTTCGTCGCCAACGACTCTATTATAGATTCGCTCTATTTTATATTCAACTCCGTCTTGCATATAAAACACGTCTTTCCCTTTGCCGTAAATCTCACTTAAACAAACAATCGGGGTGCCAATCATTTGTTTAGTACAATAAAAATCAATTCTTGTTTTTTGTTTGTCTGGAAATAGTTCTAGTAAAACAGTGCATTTGTTATGTGGGCCATTTATTACTTCCCGTAAATGTGATAGATAGCTTTGTTCGTCGTATCCATTTAAGAAGCAGGAGTAGCCTGCTGGTATTGTATAAGCGGATCTGATGGCCTTATTTTGCAATACTTCAAATGCGAATAAGGAAGGAAATCCTTGTAGTTCAATTAAAGCGGGTGTTAATTCGCCTTGTTCGTTTTGTGTGATTGCGTAATCAATGACGAGGCAGTCCGGAAAGTTATTTTCAGTATTTGTAATAGTAGCGGAAGCGAGTGCCCCTTTTGTTATCGCTTTAAAATTTGGGGCTAATATAAATTGCGTGATGTAATTGCCGACAGCTAATAATTTATCTTTAAAGTTGGCATCAATAAATAGGGGTGTTTCTGCGATTCTAAAATCTAGGACATTCGGAAATTCATGATCCATATATGACAAATACTGCTTGTATTTGTCGGGTGAAAAATGGTCGTTAAATTGTTTCCTTAATGATGGAATCATCCCGCAATGGCTTTGTCTAGAAAATTAGGTATAAAATTCGAAAAGGTAGTATCAATTGTATTAGGATCTAATAAATGGTTCATAATTTGCTCCCATTTTTCTATTCCAAAAGCGTCAACCACTATTTGCTTGGTACTCGCTTCATTAAAATACTCAAATAATTCAGCAGGATCCGCCTCGGGATGAAATTGAACGCCATACATTTTTTCTGAAAATTGCACGGCCATAATTGCTCTTTCGAGCGGAACCTGAGGTCGTATTTTCTCTAATGCAATAATTTTAGCACCCATTTGTTTTATTTTCTCATCATTCGGGGCAGTGATTTGATAATACCTGCTTTCCAAAGCATAAAACGGGTCTTGTAATTGGTTGAACAAACTATCTTCTGTCAAAGGATGAACAGGAAGTATGCCTATCTGCATCGATTTTCTGAGCCCCACAGTGCCTAATTCAAAATGTCTGCATGCTATCTGAAAACTATGACATATTAAAAATACGGGTTTCTGAAGCTGTATCATTTTCTCTAACCAATTGGTATAGGTAATGTCCCAATCTTCCTTTGCCGAATCTATTGGCGAACCTGGCCCACCAGTGGAGATATAGATATCAAAATGATCATTGGGGATTTCACCTTGATCCCTTAATCTAAAAGTGGTGAGTTCCATAGCAAATTGTTTATCCTTACTCCATTTATTGACAATGGTATGTATACAACGCATACCTATGTTAGGGCTTCCGTCATACATGTCGATAATTGCAATTTGAAGGGGGGGGGATTGCATTATAGATAGCTTAGATTCGTCTTAGGAGATAGTTTTAATAAAGTCTCATACATCAGCTCGATGGTATCCACGATGTCTTTCTTATGAAGCATTTCGACAGTTGTGTGCATATATCTTAATGGTATAGAAATCAATACTGAAGGGCAGCCATCATTCGCGTACGCAAAACTATCCGTGTCAGTGCCAGTACTTCTGCTTAATGCATGAAATTGAACAGGTATTTTTTTTGCTATCGCTACTTCTTCTACAATGTTCAACAGTTTGTTATGAATTGCGGGTGCATAAGAAAGAGTCGGCCCTTTCCCTGACTGAATATCACCTTCAATTGCTTTGTTAATTGTTGGCGTATTGGTATCGTGTGTTACGTCCGTGATAATTGCAATATTCGGCTTGATTCTTCTAGCAATCATCTCTGCGCCCCTTAGTCCAATTTCTTCTTGCACTGCATTTACAATGTATAATCCAAACGGCAATTTCTTTTTATTTTCGTATAACATTCTTGCGACTTCTGCTATCATAAATCCTCCAATACGATTGTCAAATGCTCGACCTATTATAAAGTCATGCGCAAGCTCATCAAAACCATCTG
>CALPKD020000094.1 GCA_943324055.2 Chitinophaga pinensis | reverse complement strand
CTGGATTGTTGAAAGGGTTTGGGTAAGACCAACTATTTGGGAAGACGACGAACGAAGTGAAGTCGGCAGTCCCTATGAAAATTGAAAAGATTAAAAAACACAACAATCCAGCGAAGCGGGATTGTTGAAAGGGTTTGGGTAAGACCAACTATTTGGGAAGACGACGAACGAAGTGAAGTCGGCAGTCCCAGAAGTATGAAAAGATTTGTTGAAAGGGTTTGGGAAGACGTTTTGAGCAAAGCGAAAAACGGCAGTCCCTTTGAAAATTGAAAAGATTAAAAAACAAAACTACCTAAACAGTATTCACTACTAGATCTATACTACAAAGAATTACAAACAAATAATTCGTTCGAAAGAAATCGAAAATTAAAAAAGTGTGAAACAAAAAAAACCTTCCCGATATATCGAGAAGGCTTTACTATTCAAAACTTAAAAATTACTTTAAATCAAATCGATCTAAATTCATGACTTTGTCCCAAGCGGCAACAAAATCAGTTACGAATTTCCCTTTTGCATCCTCACATGCATATACTTCGGAAAGGGCACGTAATTCAGAATTAGAACCTAAAATTAAATCAACGCGAGATGCAGTCCACTTTACTTTACCGGTAGCACGATCACTACCTTCAAATACATGTGGATTGGCAGCACTTGCTTTCCATGTAGTACTAAAGTCAATTAAGTTTACAAAGAAATCATTTGTCAATGTTTCAGGGTGACTTGTAAATACACCATAGCTAGATTCATCGAAATTGGTATTTAATACACGCAAGCCTCCAATAAGTACTGTCATTTCGGGAGCAGTCAAAGTTAATAATTGAGCTTTGTCAATTAGCATTTCTTCTGCAGAAACGAGTGTTCGAGTTTTAATATAATTACGGAAGCCATCTGCTACTGGCTCTAGTACACCAAATGATTCAATATCCGTTTGAGCATCTGTTGCATCGGTACGACCAGCAGTGAAAGGAACTTTAATGGCATGTCCGCCATCTTTCGCAGCTTTTTCAATTGCAGCACATCCACCTAATACAATTAAGTCAGCAATAGAAACTTGCTTTCCTGATTGTGCAGCATTAAAATCATTTTTAATTATTTCTAACGCATCTAACACTTTAGAAAGTTGCGCTGGATTATTTGCAGCCCAATATTTTTGAGGTGCTAAACGAACACGTGCACCATTTGCACCACCGCGTTTATCAGAACCACGGAAAGTAGAAGCAGAAGACCAAGCGGCAGCAACTAATTGAGCAACAGAAAGTCCTGAAGCAAGTATATTTGTTTTTAAAGCAGCTGTATCATTGTCATCAATTAATTGATAGGTAGCAGCAGGAATTGGATCTTGCCAAATCAATTCTTCAGCAGGCACTTCCGTTCCCACATAACGAGAACGAGGTCCCATATCACGGTGCGTTAATTTAAACCAAGCACGTGCAAATGCATCTGCAAACTGATCAGGGTTTTCAAAGAAACGTTTTGAAATAGGTCCATAAGCAGGATCTACTCTCAACGCAATATCTGTTGTAAGCATAGTTGGCGCATGGCTTAATGAAGGGTCATGTGCATCAGGCACCGTTCCCGCTCCTGCCCCAGCCTTTGGTTTCCACTGATGTGCACCAGCTGGACTTTTTGCAAGTTCCCACTCAAAACCAAAAAGGTTCTCAAAGTAATTATTACTCCATTTTGTAGGTGTCGTAGTCCAAGCACCTTCTAATCCACTTGTAATTGTATTTACTCCATTACCATCTCCTAAAGTATTTTTCCAACCAGTACCTTGTTCTTCAATACTTGCAGCAGCCGGTTCTTTACCTACATACTTGCTAGGATCAGCGGCACCATGTGTTTTACCAAATGTATGTCCACCAGCAATTAAAGCAACTGTTTCTTCGTCGTTCATGGCCATACGTGCAAAAGTCTCTCTAATGTCACGAGCTGAAGCGATAGGATCAGGATTTCCGTTAGGGCCTTCTGGATTCACATAAATCAATCCCATTTGTACGGCAGCTAATGGGTTTTCAAGATCACGATCACCTGAATATCTTTTATCATCTAACCATACACGCTCCGAACCCCAATATACATCCTCAGCGGGTTCCCAAACGTCCTCACGACCACCACCAAAACCAAAAGTTTTAAAACCCATTGATTCTAAGGCACAGTTACCTGCAAGAATCATTAAATCGGCCCAAGAAAGCTTCTGACCATATTTCTTTTTAATAGGCCACAATAGTAAACGAGCCTTATCCAAGTTTGTATTATCAGGCCAGCTATTTAAAGGAGCAAAACGCTGCATTCCAGCACCGCCACCACCACGACCGTCGGTCGTACGGTATGTTCCGGCGCTATGCCAAGCCATACGAATAAAGAAGGGTCCATAATGTCCATAATCGGCAGGCCACCAGTCTTGAGAAGTGGTCATTAAATCATAGATATCTTTTTTTACTGCATTTAAATCAAGCGACTTAAAAGCTTCAACATAGTCAAATGAATCACTCATTGGGTTAGACTTAGTAGAATGTTGACGTAAAATATTTAGCTTTAACTGATTCGGCCACCAGTCACTATTTCGGGTACCGCCACCAGCACTACTTTGCTTTGCAGCGGAAGCACTTGCACCAGGGAACGGGCATTTTGCTTCGCCATTATTTGAGTTATTTTCCATATAAATTTAGTTAAGTATAATAAGTCATAAAAATACAGCAATATCCTATTACTTGGTCGTTTGAAGTTAAAATTTCAGCATCTCGAAACTATTAAATGTCATTATTTAAAAGTTCAGCATAACGATGTAAAAGCTAGCTATTTTTATGTAACAATATTGTAAGCAATTTGTTTAAAAATGAGCCACTTTGTTAAACAAAAAAACCTCCCGATATTCGAGAGGTTGATATAATTCGATATTGTGCTATTTCTTAACTAACCCGCAACAATCTTGCTTAAACTTCTGTATAAATAGTTTGTGTAAATATGTCGGCGCGCAAAACGATCAGGCGTATCTGCATTTACTAATTTTACATAGATTGCTTTAGGAACACCATAGTATTCATATTCATTTCCATCAGAAAATACCACACGTAAGATCTCTGATTTAAATTCGAAATCATTGATACTCGCATCGTTTGTAGTAGCTGTATATTCAGTGATTGTAGCTTCATGTGTCTCTGGATTCACACTTACTAAAAAATGATAAGATTCTATTAATTTAGCACTTTTTGCTTCGGCTGCTTTGCGCTCTTCTTCCACCTGAAACTTATCAGGATGCCATTCCTTCATGATGTTACGATACACCTTTTTTAAATCACTTAAAGTGGCTTTATTGTCAACCCCTAAAATGGCTCTATGCCTATCAATTCGCTTCATATTTTAATAATAATAAGGCGCGAAGGTACAAAATAGTATTTAGTTTAAAAAATGACAGATAAGCTTATTATACAATTGAACCCTAAATACAGGTAAATTAGGCTTAAAATGGACAAAATTGATTGGTATGTACAAAATGTAGGTAGTAAATACTAGAATTAGCTATTGCACTGAGTAAAGGCCAGTGATACATTTGTTTCCACATTATTCATCAAATGTAAAAACATCACCATGAAAGACAATAATCCAGACATCATTACCCTACACAACCTGTTCGATTTTGATGCACACAAATTTACAAGTGCCGAGATTCAATTAAAACATGCATTAGTCTCATGGATCAATACAGCAAGTTCCTTGAAATTAAAAACAATGCTTCAAAAATATCTTGACTTTGTGGAAGAACATGTCCAAAAAATTGAGAAGATAATTATTGAAGAAAATATAAGATCGATTAGCACCACTAATAGAATTATGAAAGCATTTATCGAAGAAGCTGACGAAAAAATTGCTGCATGTAAAGATAGTGAGGTAAAAGATGCTTGCTTGTTGGCTGCAGTGCAAACAATAAATCATTATAAGATAAGTATGTATGGAACCGCAGCGGCCTTTGCAAAAGAACTTGGAAAAGAAAGGATTGCTACCTTATTTCATACCTCCGAAGTTACTGAAAAACAAATCGACGATCGATTAAGTCAACTAGCAGAACATGAAATAAATAAAAAAGCAAAAACAGCAATCTTGCTTCACTCCTAGTTATGTTTAAGGACAGAACAGCGGCGGGTAAATTATTGGCAGCGAAGCTAAAAAAATACAAACATTATCACTGTGTCGTATTAGGTGTGCCGCGTGGCGGCGTGCCAGTAGCCTATGAAGTTGCAAAAGAATTAGGAGTACCACTTGAGATTATCTTAACACGTAAACTTACACACCCAGTGAATAAAGAATTTGCGATTGGTGCTGCTACTTTGCATAATTACATCATTGAGAATAACGGTCAAATCCCAGAGGAATATGTGACAAAGGAAGTTAAAAGGGTACAAGATAGGCTTCAACAAACGCATTTGAAATTGGAAGACCATAAAGAACCTGAAAATTTAGAAAACAAAGTTGTAATCGTTGTAGACGATGGGATGGCAACAGGAAGTACTATGTTAGCAGCAGCTCAACTGATAAGGAAAAGTAACCCTAAAAAAATAATAATAGGTGTGCCAGTTGCCCCCGCTTCAGCGATTGAAAAATTAGAAAAAGAAACCGATGAAGTGATCGCCCTAAAAGTACCAGATTCATTTAGTGGAGTTGGAGAATTTTACGAATCATTTGAACAAGTAAGTGATGAAAAAGTAATACGATATCTAAAAATGTAACTGGAAATAATAAGTGGTATATAATTAGAACAGGAAACTGTTCAAATCCATGCCATTTAAAAAGCCTCCCGCTTGCGGGAGGCTTTGACTATTTTAACAAAAAAGAAAATTTACTTCACTTCTTCAAATTGAGCGTCTTCAACTGTGTCATTAGCAGCTGATTGACCACCTTGTTGACCGTCAGCTTGTGCAGCTTGACCGTCTCCACCAGCTTGTGCTTTGTAAATTTCTTCACTTGCAGCTGTCCAAGCAGCGTTCATTGCATCCAATGTAACCTGAACTTGAATGGTGTCTTGTGCTTGATGCGCAATCTTCAATGCTTCCAAAGCAGCCTCAATTGGTGCCTTTTTCTCAGCAGAGATCTTGTCTCCGAACTCCTTTAACTGCTTTTCCGTTTGGAAAATCAAGCTATCGGCTTCGTTCAACTTCTCCACTCTTTCTTTCTCAATTTTATCTGTTGCTTCGTTGGCTTTTGCTTCGGCTTTCATTTTTTCAATTTCTTCCTTAGTCAAACCACTACCTGCTTCAATTCTGATCTTTTGCTCTTTTCCAGTTCCTTTGTCTTTTGCGCTAACGTTTAAGATACCGTTTGCATCAATATCAAACGTTACTTCAATTTGAGGAACGCCTCTTGGTGCTGGTGGTAAACCATCCAAGTTAAACATACCTAAACTCTTATTTTGATTCGCCATTGGACGCTCTCCTTGGATTACATGAATTTGTACACCTGGTTGATTGTCACTTGCTGTTGAATACACTTCCATTTTCTTAGTAGGAATAGTTGTATTAGAAGCAATCATGGTTGTCATTACACCACCCATTGTTTCGATACCTAAGTTTAATGGAGTTACATCTAACAACAATACATCTGTAACATCTCCTGTTAATACCGCACCTTGGATACCTGCACCAATTGCAACCACTTCATCTGGGTTTACTGAACGGTTTGGTTTTTTACCAAAGAACTTCTCAACAATTTCTTGCACTTTAGGAATTCTTGAAGAACCTCCTACTAAAATTACTTCATCAATTTGTGAGATAGAATATCCAGCATCTTTTAATGCAGATTCACAAGGTTTTAAACAACGAGCAAATAAATTATCTGCTAATGATTCAAATTTAGCTCTTGTTAATTTTAATACTAAGTGCTTAGGAACGCCATCTACAGCAGTAATATAAGGTAAGTTGATTTCTGTTTCAGAAGAAGAACTTAATTCTACTTTCGCTTTCTCAGCAGCTTCTTTTAATCTTTGTAAAGCCATTGGATCTTTTCTTAAATCAATTGCTTCTTGTTTTTTAAATTCATCTGCTAAAAAATCCAT
>CALPKD020000093.1 GCA_943324055.2 Chitinophaga pinensis | reverse complement strand
TAGATACTGGGGAAAATCATCAAGCATTCCTGCCAGTTTATTTGACAGAAACAATATCAGATTATTATTATCAAAAAATGCCGCGTAAATCATTGGAAGTAATTAAAAAAACAAGAACCAATGGAATTGATAACGAATCTGTCATTAAGGAGTTGGGAGGTACGTATCAAAATATTAATGTGTACAAGAATGTCATCCCAGTTTTAAATAAAGAATTCATCAGTCCTTTTCATTATAATGCCGATGCTTATTACACCTTCAAATTAGCAGATACTGCTTATTTAAACGGGAAAAGATTAGTGCATTTATTGTTTAAGCCAAAAGGAATTAGTGCACTTACGTTTAATGGCGATTGTTGGATTAATGATACAAGTTTTGCCATTCAAAAAATTACCTTAAGGCCTTCGGCTTATGCGGACATTAATTTTTTAGAGTCGATGTCGTTGATTCAGGAATTTAAATTAATCAATGATACTACCTGGTTTTTATCAAAAGATCGTTTTGTAGCTGACTTCACTCCGGGAAAAGGTAAGATTGGTTTAAAAGGGCGTAAAACATCTACCTATAAAAATGTAGTCATCAATGACACCTCCGTGGTGAATAAATTATCAACCACTTACAAGTCTCCTCAGGTTGATTTATTGCCCAAAAGTAAGTCAGATGACGAAAAGGAATGGCAATCGTTAAGGCATGAGCCATTAGCTAAAACCGAAAAAGCAGTCTATGCAGTATTGGATACCTTAAACAAAAACAAAACCTTTATATTTTACAAACAATCTGCTGAATTTTTAGTAAAAGGTATAAAGGAGGTGGGTAATTTTACCTTAGGTCCGTGGTTTAATGTATTGAGTGCAAACAAATGGGAGGGCACCAGGCTTAGATTGGATGCTGCGACCAATACAGGTTTTAGTAATCATTGGAATATTTACGGTTACGGGGTGTATGGCTTTACCGACAAGAAAGCAAAGGGACAGCTAGGTGTAACCTATCGTTTCAAAAAAAGTCCTTTGGTTTATATTCAAGTAGAACATAAATCCGATTTAGAGTTTGGGCAAGAATATTTTGATCAAATCAATAATGACAATTTATTTGGGACATTGCTCAGAAGAAATAATATACCCTTTAAGTTTCAACAATTAACACAATCCCAATTGGTATTTTTTCAGGAGAACAATAAGGGCTTTCAGTTTACATGGACCGCTGCTGATAAACAATACAATCCCTTGTTAAACTTGCCACAGGTGGTTGGAGTCAATAACGAAAATTTAATGCATTCAGCAGAAGCATCTTTAGCGATTCGCTTTGCATATCAAGAACGATACTTAGAAAGCAATTTTAGTAGGTTTGGTTTTGGTAGTTTGATGCCTGTAGTAGATATTAAATATACGCAGGCTTTTAAAAATATTTTACAGTCGGGTAATGAGTATAAGAAGTTGAACATTAATGTTAATGACGAACTTCCAATCACTCCATTTGGCAATATTGTTTATTCTGTTTTCGCAGGGAAAACATGGGGTACCACAGCCTATTCGTTCTTAGATATTATGCCTGGTAACGAAATGCATTATTACAACAAGTACGCTTTTAATATGATGCGACGTTACGAATTTATAAGTGACTCGTATGTTGGGATGAACATCGAACACCAGTTTGGCAAAGGGATACTTAAATATATTCCACTGGTTAAAAAAACAAAATGGAGACAGTTTTGGAGTGCAAAAGCTGTCATTGGCGGCTTGTCTGCACAAAACAAAGCATTGAATTTTGTAGGCAACAATCCTTTCAATTCACTTCAATCCAAGCCTTATTGTGAATTGGGTACAGGCGTTGATAATATTGCGCGCTTTTTTAGAGTGGACTTTGTATGGAGAGTAAAGAACGATCAGTTAGTGACTGCTACTCCTTCTTCCTTTGGCATCTTTGGAAGTTTTAGAGTGACTTTGTAAACTAGTAAGTTATTTTTATTGCTTGTTCAAATGTTTGGACAATGCCATGCAAATATTTTTTACAATATAAGGGCCTTCATAAATAAAGCCAGTCCAAATTTGAATTAAGCTTGCTCCTGCATCCATTTTTTGTATTGCATCTTCGCCCGTAAAAATACCACCACTTGCAATAATAGGAAGTTTGTTGTAAAGCCCTTTGTGTAAATATTTTAATATTTCTGTAGACTTATTAAGTAAGGGTTGTCCGCTTAATCCTCCTGCACCCATTTTTTGTGCTAGTTCAAAATTGGTAGGAGTAAGTAAGGTTCTGTCTATGGTCGTATTGCTTGACACAAGACCATCTATTTTAACTTCTTGCGTAAGGGCAATAATATCATCAAGTGCAGCGGTTTCTAAGTCGGGAGCAATTTTTAGTAAGATGGGTTTGTTATTTTTATTCATTAACTGAAGCTCAATGAATATTTTTCGCAAGGATTCTTTTTCTTGTAATGCACGTAAGCCGGGTGTGTTCGGAGAACTTACATTTACAACAAAATAATCTACTACGTCTTCCAGCCCTTTAAAATTGATGCAATAATCTTTCCATGCGTCCTCATTTTCTGTGACTTTATTCTTTCCAATATTTCCACCAATTATTAAATTAGAATGTGTGGTCGCTTTTCTTTCTTTTAATCTTTTCGCGATTGCTTCTACTCCTTCGTTGTTAAATCCCATTCTATTAATGAGTGCCTTTTGGTCGGGGATTCTAAACAATCTTGGGGACGGGTTCCCTGCTTGTGGTTTAGGCGTTACGGTACCTATTTCTACAAATCCAAATCCCAATAGTGCTAATGCATCCAAATGCGCTGCGTTTTTATCAAAGCCGGCTCCCAATCCAACTGGGTTTGGGAAATGTAACCCAAACAGGTTTCTTGCTAACATGGGATCCTGAAACTGAAACTGCTTCGCTAATAATCCTTTAACAATAGGCAAATGAGCGGCTATATCCAGTCCATTGATGGAAACGGAATGAGCGGTTTCTGGCGGAAGCAGAAATAAGGCATTTCGGAGGATCGGGTATAACATATTACAAAACTACAATGAAATATTTAGTTGCATAAACAACTTTTTATAAAAATGACTACATTTAGGGAGAAATTGAGTGCTGATTTATTAAATCATATCCTATGCAAGAGGCTTATATCGTAGCAGGTTTTAGAACCGCAGTAACAAAAAGTAAAAAAGGGGGGTTTAGATTCATGCGTTCTGATGAATTGGCCATAGAAGTGATAAAGGGATTGATGCAAACGCTTCCGGCTTTAGACCCTAAATTAATAGATGACGTAATCGTAGGAAATGCGGTGCCTGAGGCGGAGCAAGGCTTACAGTTTGGTAGAATCATTGCCGCAAAAGCATTGGGTATTGAAGTGCCGGGTATTACTATTAATAGATATTGTGCGAGTGGACTAGAAAGTATCGCAATGGCGACTGCCAAAATAAGAACCGGGATGGCAGAATGTATTATTGCTGGGGGAACAGAATCCATGTCCATGGTGCCCACCACAGGATGGAAAACTGTCCCTGCTTATTCCATTACTGTAGAGGAGCCCGATTATTATTTAGGGATGGGATTGACCGCCGAATGTGTGGCAAATGAATACAATGTAAGTAGAGAAGATCAAGATGCGTTTGCATTGGCTTCGCACCAAAAAGCAAAACAAGCAATTGATAATGGATATTTCAAAAAAGGAATCCTTCCTATTGTGGTGAATGAGACCTATATCAATGAGAAAAATAAAAAAGCAACCAGAAGCTACACAGTGGATACGGACGAGGGTGTGCGCGCAGATACTACCATAGAAGCATTGGCAAAATTAAAGCCCGCATTTGCGGTCAAAGGAAGTGTTACGGCGGGTAATTCGTCTCAAACTAGTGACGGTGCAAGCTTTGTTGTAGTAATGAGTGAACGAATGATCAATGCCCTAGGATTAAAGCCTATCGGACGTTTGGTAAATTGTGCTTCAGCCGGAGTGCATCCAAGGTTAATGGGAATTGGTCCCATTGCAGCTGTGCCTAAAGTATTAAAGCAAGCGAATATGAATTTAGATCAAATTGATTTATTTGAATTAAACGAAGCATTTGCATCCCAATCTTTAGCAGTTATTAGAACACTTGAATTAGACGTTAATAAAGTAAATATAAATGGAGGCGCAATTGCATTAGGTCATCCATTGGGTTGTACTGGATCCAAATTGACGGTTCAAATATTAAATGACATGGAACGTTTAGATAAAAAATATGGTATCGTGACAGCTTGTGTAGGAGGTGGTCAGGGTATTGCAGGCATTATAGAGAAATTGTAAATAAGTAATTACTGTCTATTTATTCGGATAGGTAAAGCCCCCAAATTGGGGGCTTTTTTTAGGGTCATACGCTCATACTATTTTCTTTTATTTGCCAATAAAATGGATTATTTTAGTTCTCCAAATTAGTTTCATCTCCAAATCTCAAAAAATGCGTAAATCATTATTAGGTTTAAGTGTCTTGGTATTATCGTTGACTGTGCATTCGGTGTCAGCGCAAAAGTCAAAAAAAGTGGAAGTCGCTCCAGCGCCTGTTGCGAAAGTAGACATCAATAAAGTGTTTAAAAATTGGAAGCCACGTAATATCGGGCCTGCATCCATGAGTGGACGTATCACAACAATTGATGTGGAAGTAGAAAACCCAAATAACATATGGCTAGGGGCCGCGTCGGGTGGTGTTTGGAAAACAGCTAATGCGGGCGTAAGCTGGACACCTGTTTTTGATGAGCAGCCTATTTTAAATATTGGTGCTTTAGCAATTCAACAATCTAATCCAAGTGTTGTTTGGGTTGGAACTGGCGAAGGAAATCCAAGAAACTCCATCAGTTTAGGAGAAGGCATTTATAAAACATTGGACGCAGGAAGAACTTGGAAGCGAATGGGCTTAGAGCAAACAAGAAATATACATAGAGTGATTATTGATCCAAGCAATCCAAATACAGTTTATGCTGGAGCCATTGGAAACCCTTATGGACAAAATAAAAGTAAGGGGGTGTTTAAAACAACAGATGGTGGAGAAACTTGGAATCAAATATTATATACCAATGATACATCAGGTGTTGGAGATATGATTATGGATCCAAAAAATCCAAATAAACTATTTGTTGCGATGTGGCATCATTACCGCAATGCATATCATTTAGAAAGTGGTGGTAAAGGAAGTGGCTTATATATGACAGTGGACGGAGGGAAAAACTTTATCAAACTAGGAAAAGAACATGGATTGCCAGATGGTAATTATGGTCGTGTGGGCATTACAATTAGTAAATCCAATCCAAACAGAGTATACGCATTGATAGAATCTACTAAAAGTGGTCTATACCGAAGTGAGGATGGGGGCTATACTTGGTCATTAGTAAATGGACAAAAAACTATTGTGGACAATCGTCCGTTTTATTTCCAAGATATTATTTGCGATCCATTAAACGAGAATACGCTTTGGTACATTAGTCAAACTGTTATGAAAAGTATTGATGGTGGGAAAAATTTTGAAACCGTTATTCCTTATAGCGGGATTCATCCGGATCACCATGCATTTTGGATTCACCCTAAGGACAATAAATTTATGGTGGATGGCAATGATGGAGGAATTGGTATCACAAGAGATGGAGGTAAAACATGGATGTTTGATGAGAAATTGCCAGTTGGACAATTTTATCACGTGAATGTCGACAATGAAACGCCTTATCACGTAATGGGTGGAATGCAGGACAATGGTTCATGGAGAGGTCCTGGATATACTTTTACAAAAGGCGGCATCAAAAATTATGATTGGGATAATTTATGGGGAGGAGATGGTTTTGATGTAGTGCCTGATCCTGAAGATGCCAATTGGGTTTATGCAATGAGTCAAGGTGGTTCTGTTGGAAGAGTTAATACAGTAACAGGTCAGTCTGCTTATATTCAACCTCCAGCACCAGATGCGAAAACATTATTACGTTTTAACTGGAATGCTGCGATTGCGCAGGATCCATTCGATAAAAAAACAATCTATTTTGGTTCTCAGTTTTTACACAAGAGTACGAATAAGGGATCTGCATGGGATATTATTTCACCTGATTTAACAACC
>CALPKD020000092.1 GCA_943324055.2 Chitinophaga pinensis | reverse complement strand
TTTAAATGAAACAAATGCACTTGCTATATATAAAAAGGCAAATACATTGCTCGCTAAGGATAAGTATTCTACACAAGGAATCCTTACTAAGTTTAATGTTGAATTAGTAGGCACCACAGATGACCCATGTGATGATTTAGCGTTTCATAAAAAAATACGCAATTCAAGTTTTGAAACCAAGGTAGTTCCCACTTTTAGACCTGATAAAGTATTGAATATTTCGGACAAGCCTGGTTTTATAGCATACATTCATAAGCTTGAAAAGTTAACAGGGATCAAAGTGAATTCGGTATCAAATTTATTGGCTGCTTTAGAAAAAAGAGTAAATTATTTTCACGATCATGGATGTAGAATAGCGGATCATGGCTTAGTTCAAATGCCTGCTCAAATTACTTTTACT
This sequence comes from Chitinophaga pinensis, assembly GCA_943324055.2. Taxonomy (GTDB): domain Bacteria; phylum Bacteroidota; class Bacteroidia; order Chitinophagales; family Chitinophagaceae; genus Sediminibacterium; species Sediminibacterium pinensis_F. The sequence goes on along the minus strand of CALPKD020000092.1, from coordinate 5,707 downwards.
GCAACACTCGAAAAAGAGTTTGCTCAGTTTATTCAATTAAAAAATAAACAATCATTTTCGAATCCAGAACGTTTTGCAGGGGCAGTTTTAATATCATTGTGCAGGATGTATAACAAAAAAGGATGGGTACAGCAATTTCACCTTGGCCCAATACGAAATAATAATGCACGATTATTTCATTTGTTAGGTGCGGATGCAGGTACAGATTCAATCGGCGATTTGCCGCAGGCTAATAATTTATCTCATTTTTTAAATGCATTGGATCAAAGGAACGAATTGGCTAAAACTATTTTATACAATATCAATCCTGCAGACAATGAAGTTTTTGCAGCAATGTGTTGCAATTTTAACGACGGCAAAGTGAGTGGAAAGATCCAATATGGATCGGGTTGGTGGTTCTTGGATCAAAAAGATGGTATTGAAAAACAGTTGAATACCTTGTCAAACATGGGTATGATTAGTACTTTTATAGGTATGACAACCGATAGTAGAAGCTTTTTATCCTATTCAAGGCATGAATATTTTAGACGTATTTTGTGTAATCTTTTTGGAAATGAAATGGAAAAAGGGATTATTCCCCAAGATGAGAAATGGATTGCAGAAATACTTAAAAATATTTCCTATTATAATGCCAAGGCCTATCTATAAATACCATCCCTACTCATTTATTAAAATATAATTGTTTTGTTACAAATAATCCTCCAAGCAAATAAGTTTAAAAACAATATCGCCATCGAAAGTGATAATCAACAGTATTCCTATCAAAATTTATTAGATGCTTCTCAGCTAGCGGCAATGCGTCTTTTAAACGGCACATTCGACTTAAACGAGCAAAGAGTGGCTTATATGGTGAATCCTGGCTTTGACTATGTTAAAACACTTTGGTCAATATGGCAAGCGGGTGGTGTGGCGGTTCCATTATGTCTTACGCATCCCTTGCCGTCATTACAACATGTAATTGAGGACTCCATGGTGAGTATAGTGGTGATTTCAAAGGAATATGAAATTATTGTTGGTGCGTACCTGACTGAAAAAAATATTAGGATGATTATTTTAGATGACCAAGACGCTCAAATAAGTGAAGCTATCAGTGTCCATCTGCCTAATATTGCTTCTGATAGAATGGCGTTGATTTTATATACAAGTGGCACCACCAACAAGCCAAAAGGGGTGGTGACGACTCATAACAATATCCAAGCCCAGATAAGTACTTTAGTGACCGCTTGGGAATGGAATGAAAAAGATCATGTATTATGTGTATTGCCTTTACATCATGTTCATGGGGTAATTAATGTAATTGGTTGCTCGCTTTGGTCAGGGGCTATCTGTGCGTTCATCCCTCAATTTTCTGCACAAGTCATCTTTGATTTATTTAATCAAGGACGACTGAATGTTTTCATGGCAGTACCTACTATTTATTTTAAATTAATTACTTATTTTGAATCATTGGAAAAGGAAGTGCAGCTAGGATTAGAAGACAAAATGATTAAATTTCGTTTAATGGTAAGTGGTTCGGCTGCATTGCCAGTATCCGTAATGGAGAAATGGGAAAAAATTAGTGGTCACACATTGTTGGAGCGTTATGGTATGACCGAGTTGGGTATGGCAATCAGCAATCCTTATAACGGTGCGCGAAAAGCCGGATATGTAGGTAATCCATTACCAGGAGTAGAGATTCAATTGATGAATGAGCAATATGAAGTGATTGTAGATGATCAGCCAGGTGAAATTGTTGTAAAGGGCAATAATGTCTTTAAAGAATATTGGAACAATCCAAAAGCAACAATTGAAACATTTACCCAAGATGGTTGGTTTAAAACTGGAGATATTGCTGTGATTGAAAACGGCTATTATCGTATTCTAGGAAGAAGTTCGGTAGATATAATTAAGTCGGGAGGCTACAAAATTTCGGCCTTAGAAATAGAAGAAGTCTTAAGAGCATTGGATCAAATCGAAGATTGTGCAGTAGTGGGTATCGACAGTGAAGAATGGGGGGAGCTCATTGTAGCAGCAATTGTATTAAATAAAGAAGCAGTTGGTGCTTTTGACGAAAATGAAATTTCCACTTTATTAGCTCAAAGTATAGCCTCCTATAAAAAACCAAGAAAGTACTTAGTGATGAATGAATTACCACGAAATGCAATGGGTAAAGTAGTTAAAAATGAGGTTAAAAAACTTTTCGTATCTTAAACAATCATTCCAATTCAGTAATAAACAATCAGTTTAGCATGTTCAATTTTAAATCAAATAGCTATCTAGGAAAAGTATCCTTTTTGTTCATAGCGGTAATTATTGGAATTAATCCTCTATTGATTGCACAAAAAAGATATCAATCCGTTCAATTCACAACAATTGATTCGTTGATTGATATTACATATGGTTCTGCGATTAATTTAAAAGGCGAGCGAGAGCAACTTCTTTTAAATATATTTTCACCACCGTCAATGGATACTTTTAAACAAAGGCCACTTGTTATATTTATACATGGAGGAGGATTTAGGAATAATAATAAATCAAGTTCTATTAGTAATAAATTAGGTGTTCGCCTAGGGATGAAAGGCTATGTAGTGGCTTCAATTGATTATCGTTTGGGAATTGAAAAAACAAATACAGTAAAGGATTACCATGAAGCCATGTACCGTGCGCAACAGGATGCACGTGCAGCAGTTCGGTTTTTTAGAAAAAATGCTTCTTTGTATGGTATTGATCCCGATCAAATATTTTTAGCAGGAAGTTCTGCAGGCTCTATGACTGCATTGGCCGTTGCCTATATGGATGACAATGAGATTCCCGCTGATATTGATCAATCAAAATGGGGTAGTTTGGAAGGCAATAGTGGGAATGAAGGGTATACCTCTAAAGTGCAAGGGGTGTTAAATAATTGGGGAGCTATGATCAATTATAATTGGATTAAAAAAGGGGATGCACCCTTATTTAATATTGCAGGCTTGCAAGACAAAACGGTACCTCCAGATAGTTCCTATTCGTATAATAGCTTTAAGTATGGCCCCTATATTTTATACCAACAATGTTTAAGAGTGGGTGTGCCTTCAGGATGGAGACCATTTGTAGGTGCAGGCCATACGCTTGATAATAATAAAATAAAACAAGATACTGCGATCCGTTCCATGGAAGCTTGGTTATTTTCTCAGTTGAAAACAGGAAAAAAATCAAATGAGGAAGGTGTAGCAAGGTGGGATGCTGATTTTTTAAAATTTGATAGTTTAAATAAGGTGGAGCATCATTCAGATACTGCTTTATTGTTTTTTGGTAGTTCTTATATTCGTTATTGGACTAATATCAGACAAGATCTTGAATATGGTGACATCATTCATCGTGGATTTGGTGGATGTAATTTAAGGGACGTGGCTTATTATATACACCGTATAGTGGATCCGCATCAACCTAAAGCAATGTTCTTTTATGTTGGGAATGATTTAGTCGTTTCTGACAAGGATAAGGATCCAGAACAAATACTGGAATTGTTTAAATTTATTATACAGGAAATAAGAATAAAGCATCCTAATACATCAGTTACTTTCTTGCAACTTTCGCCTAGTGAAAAACGTTGGGCGGTTTGGGATAAAGTACAAGAAGCGAATAACTTAATTGAAGCTTACTGTGCAACGCAACAAAATTTATATTTTATACATTTTCAAGATAGTTTTTTAGGCGCTGATGGGTTGCCAATCAAAAATTTATATAGAGACGATAAGTTGCATTATAACGAGGAAGGGTATAAGGTTTGGGGGAATGCTATTAGGAAACAGGTTAAAGAAAATGCAAAAAAATAATTTAAAATTAAATCGATTACATGAAAATATACGGTGTAGCTATTTTAGCGGCTTGTTTTTTAGTGGGTCACTTATTGGGGGATTTACTAGGAAAATATTTTAATTTAAATGGGAACTTAGGGGGTGTTGGGTTTGCTATGTTACTGTTGATTTTAGTAAACGACTATTTTAAAAAGAAAAACATTTTAGTTGCAGAGACCGAAAATGGGATATTATTTTGGAGTACGATGTATATTCCTGTGGTTGTGGCTATGTCTGCGACTCAAAATGTAAAAGTGGCTTTGTCAGGAGGGTTGGTTGCATTATTTGTTGGAGTATTCGCCACCTTCGCTTGCTTTTTATTTGTGCCATTGGTCTCTAAATTTGCTTCTAAAAGAGGAGCTGAAAATAATTCAAAATAAATCATGAACGATTTTATAAAGATATTAGACAAGAACGGGTTGGTATTTGCTTTTTTAGTAGTAGGAGTTATTATGTATGTATCTTATTTCGTTTCAAGAAAAGTAACCAATAGCAAAATCCCAGGTGCAGCTATTGCAATAAGTGTTGGATTAATTATTGCTTATTTTGGTGGAGAAAAAGGGGTAGCCTCTGTTCCTGCATTTTCAGGGATGGCATTACTCGGTGGATCCATGTTACGTGACTTTTCAATTGTATCAACCGCTTTAGGGGCAAGTTTTACGGAGATTAAAAAAACAGGATTTATTGGGTTGTTTAGCTTGGTGTTTGGAACGGTGATTGCCTTTTTTATAGGAGGAAGCATTGCCTATTTTATGGGTTACACCGACGCTAAAAGTTTTGCAACCATTGGTGCAGGTGCATGTACTTTTATAGTTGGCCCAGTTACAGGTGCTGCAATTGGAGCGAGTTCAGAAGTAATCGCAATTAGTATTGCTATTGGGGTCATTAAATCTGTGATTGTAACTATATCAACTCCTTTCTTGGCTAAACGACTAGGTATTGACAATCCGCAATCTGCCATGATTTTTGGAGGTATCGTAGGTTCCACAAGCGGAGTATCTGCAGGGTTGGCTGCAACAGATGTTAAGTTAGTTCCTTATGGCGCATTGACTGCTACTTTCCACACCGCAATGGGTTGTTTAATTTGTCCCTCAATCTTATATTTTATCGTTCAGTTTATTTTAAAATAAGTACAAAAAAAATCCCCTCAATTACTTGAAGGGATTTTTTCCTTTAGGGGGAATATTTAGCTCTTGTACATTTTTTCGTAGTATTCTTCGGCCATTCGGTTACTATCAAATTGAAAACGTACATCCTTCATTCCATTTTGTGTAATCTCCCGCCAATTGTCTTTTTTCTCGTAAAACATAGGAACGATTTGTGCTTCTAATATTTTGTATAATTCGTCTAAATCATAATCGTCTTGTTCTTGGGTGCTCATACTTTCGTAATCCGCTTTAGGCACTACAAAACCATTTTTACCATGATTGATGAACTCTGGAATCCAACCATCATCTGTAGAAAAATTTACTGCGCCATTCATTGCAGCAGTCATTCCACTTGTACCGGATGCTTCTCTTGGAACCCTTGGATTATTTAACCAAATATCTGAAGCCTGTTTCATGCGCTTGCTTAACGACAATTCATAGCCAATAAGCACCGCCACATTGGTATACTTTTTACTTAAATGAACTAAGTTGTTAAACTGTGAAATAGCAGGGTAGTCGACAGGATAAGGTTTACCAGCAAAAATAATTTGAACTGGATATTTTAAGTTGGATAATAATTTCTCAAAACGCTCAATATCCCAAGATAGGAAATCGGCTCTTTTATATCCAGCAAAACGTCTAGCCCAAACAATCGTCAACACATTTGGATCAAATATTTTACCGGTTTGATCGGCCACTATTTCAAAGGCACGCTTTTTTAAATAGGTCTTGCGCTCATCAAAT
>CALPKD020000091.1 GCA_943324055.2 Chitinophaga pinensis | reverse complement strand
GAAAGCTCACGTCTTAATACTTTTTCTGCTACTTCAACAACCAATGTACCCACCTGATTTTTCACTTCAGTTAAAGCTGCATTTTTTTGTTGAGTGATCGCAGCTTGTGCATCTGCAACGATTCTTTCATATTCAAACTTAGCTTTGTCTTTTGCTTCGGCTATCATTTTCTCAGCAGCTTCTTTTGCTTCTTTGATTAAAACAGCTCTTTCTTCACGTGCCTTAGCTAATAATGCTTCGTTTTCATTTTGCATCGCTGCAATATCCGCTTTCATTTTATCAGCGCGTAACAATGCTTCTTCAATACCTTGTTCACGATCTGTAATCGCTTTCAGAATAGGTTTCCAAGCAAATTTGCCTAATACAAATAATAACACGAAAAATGCGATACTGTTCCAGAACACAAGACCAATATCTGGCAACACCAACGGGTTAATTTCTAACAACATACTATTCGTTTATCTTAATTAATAATTCTTTTAAAAAAATATAGGCCCTTCGCCCTGTGCTAGGGCCTATAATAATTTGGAAATCCAACCTTGTCTATCGACAAAGATTCGAACAGATTATCCGTTACCCAAAAGGGCAACTACCACAGCAAACAAGGCAACGGCCTCAACGAATGCAGCAGCAACAATCATGTTAGAACGGATTTCGTTAGCAGCTTCTGGCTGACGAGCAATACCTTCAACAGCACCTTTACCAATCTGACCGATACCAATTCCGGCACCGATAGCAGCTAATCCAGCGCCGATTGCGGCAACACTTCCTACTACCATTTTTTTACGTTTTAATTGTTATTGAAATAAAAAATTTAATCTAACTATTTTAGTGATGTGCCGCAGCTTCGTGATTATCATGGCTATGCTCCTCTGTTGCCATTCCTATATACATTGCGCTTAACATGGTAAAGATGTAGGCTTGCAAAAAAGCAACCAACAATTCGATTAAACCAATGAAAACTGCAAAAGGAACCGCAATAGCAGAAGCCATTACCGTTTTAAATATGAAGATCAAACAAATCAAACTTAATACAAGGATATGGCCTGCAGTAATGTTCGCGAACAATCGAATCATTAATGAAATAGGCTTGGTAAATACACCAATCAACTCAATCGGTGCCAAAAATAACTTCATACTCCAATGCATACCAGGCATCCAGAATATATGCTCCCAGTAACTTTTGTTTGCACTTAAGTTTACTACTATAAAAACGCAAACCGCTAAAGTCATTGTGAAAGCGATATTACCACTCACATTGGCTCCACCTGGGAAAAACGGAATCAACCCTAAAAAGTTGTTCACTAATATCAAGAAAAAAATCGTTAATAAAAACGGCATGTACTTAGCATGACGCTTTGCACCAATATTAGGAATCGCAACTTCATCTCTTACAAATAAAATGATGGGTTCCATAAAAGACTGTAATCCTTTAGGCGCGGTCTTAACACCTGTTTTTTTGTAAGCACTCGCTGCAGACAATAAAACAACCAACAAAATAAAAACAGAAACAAATAAACTTGCTACGTTCTTTGTAATAGAAATATCCCAAAGTTGTTTGGATGCCGCTGCATCTAATTCGCCAGCTGCATTTACAATCTTTGTTTTGCCTAAAATTAATTTATAATCAAAATTGCCTTTATAAACAATTGGCTCGTGTTGTTCGTCGACTAATTTAGCAGAAGAAAAAACTTCGAATCCTTTTGAAGTGTATAAAATAACTGGTAAGTGCAATGAAGTGTGCCCCCATAAATGCCAGCTATGATCATCTTTAATATGCTCTAAAATTGTTTCAGTAACATTAAAGCTTCCGGCTTCCTTTTCACCATGAGCAGCAGGCTCTTGCTGAGCAGCTGTTGCTTCATTTAGTTTATTGGAATCGATTGCGGATGCAACAGTTTCGTTGGCCATTGCGCTTGTTGAAATCAACAATGCCACAAAGCTCAAAGTCACTACTAGTAAAGATTTTATACGTCTAAAGCTCATACCTATCTCAAAATTTGCGGCAAAGATAGGAATAAAGCGCTTCAATATGAGCAAAATTTAACAGAATTCTTGACCATCATTCGAAAAAAGTAACAAAATTAAAGTAATGTAAATCAATGACTTATGAAAACTAAGCTTCTTTTTTCTGCGCAAACTGCATTTCATTGAGATTCGTGTAAAATCCGCCCAATTGCAATAGCTCATTATGCGTGCCCATTTCTTTGATTTGTCCCTTGTCTAGAACGATGATTTTATCCGCTTTTCTAATGGTTGAAAGACGGTGAGCAATCACAATAGAAGTCCTTCCCTGAATTAAGGTATCGATTGCTTTTTCAATCAGCTGTTCGCTTTCGGTATCAATAGAAGACGTGGCTTCATCTAAAATAAGTACAGATGGATTGTATAATAGCGCACGTATAAAACTTAACAATTGTCGTTGGCCTAAACTTAAAGTAGCCCCTCTTTCCATGACTTGGTAATCATACCCTCCTGGCAGTTGCATTATAAAATCATGCATGTCAATCATTTTGGCCGCAGCATGCACTTGTTCTTTTGTGATAGATTCATTGCGTAAGGTGATATTGTCATACACAGAACCAGAAAATAAAAACACATCCTGTAACACCACCCCTATCGATGCTCTTAATCGATCTAAAGAATACGTTTCAATTGCATGGTCATCTAACAAAATTGCACCTGCTTGGTAAGGATATAATCTATTCAAAATACTAATGATGGATGTTTTTCCACTACCAGTATGCCCAACTAATGCAACGGTCTTCCCTGCTTCCACGGTAAAGTCAATTTCATTTAACACCCAATTTGGCGGATTATATGCAAACTGTACTTTTTTGAATTCGATTTTTCCCTTAATAATAGCTGGGGCATAAGTGCCTTCATTCAACGTTACATCTTCATTGTCCAATACTTTGAACACCCGTTCTGCAGCAACCATCCCCATTTGTAAAACGTTAAATTTATCCGCAATCATTCTGAGCGGTCTAAATATTTGATTTAGAAATAAAATAAATGCGACCAATAATCCAGCATCCAATGACCTGTCAGCAACCCACCAAACAATTAAGCCAATACTCAAAGCCAACACCACTTCCACTACTGGGAAAAATACTGAATAGGCAAAAATTGCTTTTATATTCGCCACCTTATGTTGCCCATTAATTTTTTGAAATTTTTGCATTTCCTTTTCTTCTGCAGCAAACACCTGAACCACCTGCATTCCTGAAATATGTTCTTGCACAAAGGCATTCAATGCAGCAACCGCATTGCGGACTTGTACGAAACTTTTATTGACACTTTCTTTAAAAAAATAAGTAGCCACCAACATAATTGGAAATGGGATCAAACAAATTAAAGTGAGTTTCCAATCTATAAAAAGCATCGTAGTAAGTGTCACAATAATCGTTAACAAATCGGCAAGAATTGGAATCAAACCATCTGAAAAAATATCATTAATGCTTTCAATATCATTGATAGTTCTAGTCGTTAATGTTCCGATGGGTGTTTTATCAAATTGACGCATTTCCCAATGCATAATTTTATCGTATACCTTATTGCGTAAATCCCGAATTACTTGTTGTCCTAACCAAGCCATCCCAAAAGTGAAGAAAAAACGCATGATCGTTTCTGCGATAATAAACCCCACTTGAAAAACCGTAATAGACAGGATTAATTGGAGTGCACTATCAAATGCATTTGCAGGCAAAAACCAATGTACCCATCCAGGAAAACTGACCGCTTTCCCAATAGCAGCATTCACCGTAGCCTGAATTAAATAAGGCCTGACAGGCGTTGCAAAAGCCAAAAAAATGGATAAAATAACATTCAGTACAAATACATACTTGTAGGGTTGTACAAAGGAAAAAACCCTTTTTAAAATGGTGGCCTTGAAAATTGGTTTTGGTTGAGTCGACGACATAAGGAACAAAGTTACACTATCTGTTTGTTCTTTGTAAAAATCCTAGCGCTTTTACGTATTTTCGTAGTACGATGGATCCAATTGAAGACGATATTACACCAGCCGAGGTCAGCCAATATAATTTGAATGAGGAACAAGAAAATAAAGAAATTGTTCGTCACTATCGTGCATTGCTCAGATCACTTAGACCCAAAATTAAAAAGGGGGACAAAGAACTCTTGAGAGCTGCATTCGAAATGGCTACCAATGCACATAAAACCATGCGCCGAAAAAGTGGCGAACCCTATATCTTCCACCCCATTGCAGTTGCAATGATTTGCGTGGATGAAATTGGGCTTGGGGTAAGAAGTACCATTTGTGCACTCTTACATGACACCGTCGAAGACACTGACATTACATTAGATGATATTAAGAATGAATTCGGGAATGAGATTGCAAAAATAGTAGATGGATTAACCAAGATATCTACTGTAATGAATACAAACAGTAGTCAACAAGCAGAGAATTTTAAAAAAATATTATTAACGCTTACCGACGATCCTAGGGTGATCTTAATTAAGCTAGCGGACCGTTTGCACAATATGCGTACCCTAGATTCAATGAAGCAGGAGAAGCAATTAAAAATTGCTTCTGAGACAGTCTGGGTCTTTGCTCCACTTGCACACAGAATGGGCCTATATAGTATCAAGACCGAATTAGAGGACTTATCGATGAAGTTTTTGGAGCCGGCTACTTACAAAGAAATTGCAAAAAAATTATCAGAGACCAAAAGAGAAAGAACAAAATTTATTAATGAATTTATTCGACCATTGAAAGACAAGTTGTCCAATGGAGAATTTGATTTTGAAATTTATGGACGTCCAAAAAGCATACATTCCATTTGGAATAAGATGAAAAAGAAAGGCGTTAGTTTTGAAGAAGTGTACGACTTATTTGCGATCAGGGTCATACTAGATGCTCCTTTAGAAATGGAAAAAGAAGTATGTTGGAAAGTATATTCATTAATCACCGACGAATACCTCCCCTCCCCAGAGCGTTTAAGAGATTGGCTTAGCAACCCAAAGAGTAACGGATACGAAGCGTTACACACCACCGTAATGGGGCCACAAGGAAAATGGGTGGAAGTGCAAATTCGTACCAAGCGAATGAATGAAATTGCAGAGAAGGGGTTAGCCGCACATTTTAAATATAAGGAAGGCACACAAACCGAAGACCGTTTTGACAAATGGTTTATTCAAATAAGAGAAGCATTAAGTAATCACCAAGCCGAAGGCATTGATTTTTTACAGGACTTTAAAACCTCATTTTTAGCGGAAGAAATTTATGTTTATACGCCTAAGGGGGACGTCAAAATGTTACCTATCAATAGTACCGCTTTAGACTTTGCGTTTCATATTCACTCTGTGATCGGATCAAAATGCATTGGAGCAAAAGTAAATCACAAATTAGTACCCCTTGGTCATAAACTAAGAAGTGGCGATCAAATTGAAATTATTACAAGCAATAAACAAAAACCAAGCGAAGATTGGCTAAGTATTGCAGTCACTGCGAAAGCCCGAAACAGTATTAAAGATGCACTTAGAGAGGAAAAAAAGGTTATATCTGAAGAAGGAAAGTATACATTACAGCGAAAACTAGAAGGTATTGGTGCTGTGTATAATCCATATAATATAGATCAAGTGATGAACTATTATAAATTAGGGAGTCATTTAGATTTATTATATAAAATTGCAACAAAGAATCTGGACTTGAAAGAATTGAAATTATTCCAAGTCATTGGAGATAAGATTGAAGCACCCAAGCCAGTCATTACGCAAGCAGAAATTCCGCAACATGATAGCACTGCAACTAAAGTATATTCAAAAAAGGAATCTGAGCTTATTATTTTTGGCGAATCCAGCGATCAAATTAAATATGCACTGGCTAAATGCTGCAATCCAATTCCAGGGGATGACGTTTTTGGATTTGTAAGTACCGGAAAGGGATTGATTATACACCGAACCACTTGTCCAAATGCCACACAACTGTTAGCAAACTATGGTCACCGAGTGGTAAAAACCAAATGGGCCAAAAATAAAGAGATTTCATTCCTTACCGGGTTAAGCATAATTGGACTTGATGACGTAGGGGTAGTGAACAAAATCACAAATATTATTAGTGGGGAACTGAAAATTAATATTGCCGCTTTAACCATCGAATCCAAAGAAGGCTTATT
>CALPKD020000090.1 GCA_943324055.2 Chitinophaga pinensis | reverse complement strand
TAATACAGATGTTTTAGGATCCTTACCCATGCGAGCGGTACCCATTTCATGAATACAAAATCCTGGTGCTGGCATACTATCATAAGTAGAAATATTTTTAATGCCCGCTGCCTCTAGCATTTCTGCTGCACTATTTTTCATATCAACACGCATCTTCATTTCATTTTCCTTGAACTCGCAATCAATATCAAGCGTAGGCAACCCCCACTTATCTTTTTTATCTTTATTTAAACTCACTTTGTTTTCGTAGTAAGGCAAATGTTCCCCCCACGAACCCCAACCCATGGACCAATTACCTGGTTCAGTCATGCTTTCTTTTAATTCAACTCCAATCGCATCTGAGCCCCCTCTATTGCGGTACGCTCCTCCTTGATAACCAAAACCACGAACGTATCCGGCCGACGAGCCGCCGTCTAAATTTCTAAATCTTGGTACATAAATGCCATTAGGACGACGACCATAGGTGTAACTATCTAAGAAGCCATCATAATCGCCATTTGCACCAACACCATAATGGTGGTCCATTAAATTATGTCCAACTTGTAAACTACTATTACCAAAACCATTAGGAAATACTTCCGAAACAGAGTTTAATAAAATTTGTGCTGTTCCTAAAGTTGATGCATTTAGAAAAATAATTTTAGCAAAGTATTCTTCCGTTTTATTTGTGTTGGCATCTAATACACGAACACCTTTTGCACGGCCTGTCTCCTTATCGTATAAAATTTCAGTGGTGATTGCGTCTGGTCTTAATGTAAAATTACCAGTCGCAGCTGCAGCAGGCAAAGTGGCAGAATTGGAGCTAAAATAGCCTCCAAAAGGACAACCCTGGTGACATTTATTTCGATATTGACAAGGACCTCTTGTTCCAATTTTTGCAGTATGATTAGCAGACCTCCCAATGATCATGGGTCTACCCATTTTTGTTTTAAGGTTTTTGGCAACCATTTGTTCAACACAGTTCATTTCCATTGCGGGTAAAAATTCACCATCTGGCAGGTTTGGAACGCCGTCTCTATTACCACTAATACCCGCAAATTTTTCAACGTGACTATACCAGGGTGCTAAATCTTTATATCTAATAGGCCAATCAATTCCATGTCCATCTTTTGCATTGGCTTCAAAATCTAAATCGCTTAAACGATAACTTTGGCGACCCCACATCAAAGATCTACCTCCAACATGGTTGCCTCTAATCCAATCAAATGGTTTTACAGGGGTATAGGGATTTTCAATATCGTTTACAAAAAATTTCTTAGACACTTCATCATAGGCATAGCACTTACTTTGAATTGGTGAATTTTTTTTATCCTCCTCCGTTTTGGCATTACGATGAGTAAGTTCCCAAGGATTTTTCTCAGTCCCTTCGTAGTCTTTTATATGTTCAATGTTTCTTCCGCGCTCTAACATCAACACTTTTAATCCTTTTTCAGTAAGTTCTTTTGCCGCCCAACCGCCGCTAATACCAGAACCAACTACAATTGCGTCATACTGTTGCTCCGCCATTTGTTTAATTTTTAATTATGTAATTGAAAATATTTTTTGTGCCAATCGGCAAATTTATTTGTTTAGATATCGCAAATGTCAATTGCTTTTTTTAAGGAGGCCATTGCATCTTGGTTTGCTGGAATAAATTCTTGTGCAACATATCCAGTAAAACCAGTTGCAACAATCGCTTTCATGATTGCAGGATAATAAAGTTCTTGGCTTTCATCTATTTCATTTCGCCCTGGCACACCCCCTGTATGATAGTGACCAAAATACATGTGATTTTTTTGAATAGAACGAATAATATCCCCTTCATCAATTTGCATGTGATAAATATCAAATAACAATTTAAAATTAGGAGCGTCTAAACGCTTGCATAATTCAACGCCCCAAGCCGACTTGTCACACATATAATCTTTATGATCCACTTTAGAATTTAGTAATTCCATTTGAATTACGACTCCTCTTTTTTCGGCATGTGAAAGAATCCTTTTTAATCCAGTAACACAATGTTTCAATCCTGTTTCATCATCCATCCCTTTTCTATTCCCCGAAAAACAAATTAAATTGGTATACCCCGCATCTGCAACGTAATTAATATGATCGGTATAATTTTTTACCAGTGTGTCATGATTGTTTGGATTATTAAATCCCTCTGTTAAACTAATCTCAGCTCCATTGCACATAGTGGAGATTAAATTATTTTCTTTTAATACATTCCATTCTTTTGGGCCAACCAAATCCATGCCAACCATTCCTAGGCCTTTAAAATTTTTTGCTAATTGTTCAATGGGAATTCCACTATAACACCACCTACAAGCACTGTGCTTTATCTTACCTTTTAAAGGATTTATACTTGGCGCATCTTGCACTCTTGCAAATATATTTTTAGGCAATGAAATACCTGTTGCTACAGCCGCAGCACCAACCACTACTTGTTTAAGAATACTTCGTCTGTTTACATTTGAATCCATGGCAATTAATCGTTGAGTTGACTAACTAAATATAATTTTTATTTGGTACGTTTTAAAATATTTCTAGTTAAAAACAGGGGTATTTGAGAAAATAGAAGGAAATTGGGACTAGATTTTTAAGGAGGGTTAAAACCTTATGTAACAAAAAATTACACTTACTTAAAATTACAAAATGAACAGAAAATTACGCATGGGAATGGTCGGTGGAGGGCAGGATGCCTTTATTGGTGCCATTCATCGTTTAGCAGCGAATATGGATGGATTAATTGAACTGAGTTGTGGGGCTTTAAGCATTCAGCCTGAAATTGCAATTGCATCGGGTGCTGCTTTATTTTTGCCAACCGAAAGAACTTATTTAACGTACGAGGAAATGATTCATGCAGAAGCTAAATTGCCTGCGGACAAGCGCATCGATTTTATTACCATCGTTACACCCAACTTTGCACATTTCGCACCGGCTATGATGGCATTAGATAATGGCTTTAATGTGGTAATTGAAAAACCAATTACTTTATCATTGGAGGAAGCAAAATTATTAAAACAAAAGGTGGACGAAACTGGATTGACACTTTGTTTAACACATACTTATTCTGGCTATCCAATGGTCAAGCAAGCAAAGGCGATGATTGGGGAAGGCAAGCTTGGAAAAATACGACAAGTGTGGATAGAATATCCACAAGGATGGTTAAGTCGTTTATCAGAAAGAGAAGGAAATGCACAAGCCGCATGGAGAGCGGATCCAAAAAAATCAGGGAAAAGCTCCGTGATGGGAGATATAGGAACACATGCAGCTCATTTAGCAGAATATGTTACGGGGTCAAAAATTACGGAGCTATGTGCAACACTAAATACACAAGTGGAAGGCCGAATAGTAGACGACAATGGAACTGTTTTATTAAAATTTGACAATGGATCAACGGGTGTGTTAATGGCTACGCAAGTAGCTGCGGGCGAAGAAAATGCACTAAGAATAAGGGTTTACGGAGAAAATGGAGGACTTGAATGGTTTCAACAAGAACCTAATACCTTATTGGCTAAATGGCTAAATCAACCAGCTCAAATTTTTAGAGCTGGGGGAAATTACACAGCACATCTGTCTTCCTTTGCTACCAAAAATTGTCGTACACCAGGAGGACATCCCGAAGGTTATTTAGAAGCGTTTGCAAATATCTATCGCAACTTTGCATTAACACTAGGATGTAAAATAGATGGCAAACAGCCAACTGCCGAAATGCTTGACTTCCCTACCGTAGAAGATGGAGTAAGAGGAATGGCTTTTATTAACAATGTTGTTGCATCGGCGCAGTCTGATAAAAAATGGACGACCTACGTTTTATAATCAATAGAAATAAAAAATAGAACCAACTAACATGACAACATTAAAAGGACCTGGTATATTTTTAGCCCAGTTTATGGGCGATCAAGCCCCATTTAATACATTGGAAGATATTTGTAAATGGGCTGCTGGATTAGGTTTTAAAGGAGTACAAATTCCTAGCTGGGATGCAAGATGTATAGATTTAAAAAGAGCAGCCGAAAGTAAAACCTATGCGGAGGAGATAAAAGGAATTGTAAATGCAGCAGGATTAGAAATCACAGAATTGTCGACACATTTACAAGGGCAATTAGTTGCAGTGCATCCAGCTTATGATACACAGTTTGATGGATTTGCACCAGCAGCAGTGCACGGAAATTCAAAAGCGAGAACCGAATGGGCTGTGCAACAACTACACTATGCAGCAAAAGCTTCTCAAAATTTAGGATTAAATGCGCATGCAACATTTAGTGGCGCATTGCTATGGCACACTGTATACCCTTGGCCACAGCGACCTGCAGGGTTGGTAGATACGGGATTTACAGAATTAGCAAAAAGATGGATGCCCATATTAAATGCATTTGATGAAGTGGGTGTAGACCTATGTTATGAAATTCACCCAGGCGAAGATTTGCATGATGGGGTATCCTACGAAATGTTTTTAGAAAAAGTAAACCAACATCCACGCGCTTGTTTATTATATGACCCTTCTCATTTGGTATTACAGTGTATGGATTACTTAGGATTCATTGATGCATTTCATAACCGAATTAAAATGTTCCATGTGAAAGATGCTGAATTTAATCCTTCCGCCAAGCAAGGTGTTTATGGTGGATATCAAAATTGGATTGACCGCGCTGGAAGGTTTAGATCCCTTGGCGATGGGCAGATTGACTTTAAAAGTATTTTCAGCAAATTAGCTGCATATAATTTTAAGGGATGGGCTGTAATGGAGTGGGAATGTGCCATAAAACATCCTGAAGTAGGTGCTGCAGAAGGTGCTATCTTCATACAAAATAATATTATTAAAGTAACCGATAAGGCCTTTGATGATTTTGCCAATACTGGTTCAAACGAGGCATTCAATAAAAAAATATTAGGAATTTAACAAACAAAAAAACAAATATGCGTAAAGTATTATTAACAATGACAGCCGCAATTTTATTAGTGGCATGTGGTGGTGGAAATGAAAAAAAAGGAAATACAAACGAAACCGCAACTTCAACAAGCTCCCTATCTGACAACCCTGATTACCAAAAAGGATTAACATTGGTTGCCGGCAGTGATTGTTTGACCTGTCATAAAACAAGTGAAAAAAATATTGGACCTGCTTATAAAGATGTGGCTGCAAAGTATGAAAACACCGAAGAGAATATAAAAATGTTAGCTTCTAAAATCATAAAAGGTGGCGCAGGTGTATGGGGTGCAATTCCAATGACGCCGCATCCAGCTTTAAAACAAGAAGATGCAGAAGCGATGGTGAAATATGTCTTACTCTTAAAAAAATAATTAATCCCTAATCTATTCCATATGAAAACAGTATTACTTTTTATTGTGACCACTTTTGTTTGCTTTCAAGCAGGTGCTCAAAAAAAATGGGTTCCTTTATTTGATGGTAAAACTACTACTGGCTGGCATACCTATGGCAAGTCAACCGTAGGTGCGGGTTGGAAAGTGGAAGACGGAGCATTAACGTTAGACGCAAGTGTTAAAGAAGGAAGAGGTGATATTGTAACAGATGAAAGCTTCGGAGATTTTCACTTACAATTAGAGTGGAAAATTTCACAAAACGGAAATAGTGGCATCATCTTTTTTGTACAAGACGATAAAACTAAATATGACAATGTTTGGTACACAGGCCCTGAAATGCAAGTGTTAGACAATGAGGGACATCCTGATGGAAAATATCCAAAACATAGAGCTGGGAATTTATATGATTTATTGGCTGGGCCAGAAGGGGTTGCAAAGCCTGTAGGCGAATGGAACAAAGTAGATATTATAAATCAAAATGGGGTACTTACTTTAAAACTTAATGGCACAGTGACCGCGTCAACTACATTAGGGGATGAACACTGGAAGGCATTAATTAAAGAAAGTAAATTTAATGGTGCACAATATTTTGCAAAAATTTTTACGGGTCACATTAGTTTACAAGATCATGGAGATGCGGTGTCCTATAAAAATATCCGTATCCAAAAATTATAATTATTAAGCGTGTTAGTTAATCATGAACATTTTATGCGTCAGGCCCTCGTGCAAGCACAGAGGGCCTTTGATGCAGATGAAGTGCCTGTTGGAGCAGTTGTAGTAATGCACAATAAAATTATTGCCAAAGGACACAATCAAGTACAACTTTTAAAAGATGTAACTGC
>CALPKD020000089.1 GCA_943324055.2 Chitinophaga pinensis | reverse complement strand
ATTACATTTTGCAACAATTCTCCCGCTTTTAATACCGCCTCATCAACACTTGTATTTGGAGCATACATCTTTACACATAAATCTTCGCTTTGTGTTTTTAATGCATGGTGTATTTCTTCGGTAATAAATGGCATGAATGGATGTAACAATTGTAATAAAGCATCATAAAATTCAACGGTGCTTTCGTATACTTTTTTGTTCATCGGTTGTTCAAATCCAGGCTTAATCCATTCTAAGTACCAGCTACAATAGTCATCCCATATTAAACTATAAATTACTTTAAGCGCTTCGCTTAAACGAAATTCTTTTAATAATTCGTCCACTGTATTTTGGGTACTACTTAATTTTGCTTGGAACCAATCCATTGCAAATGCGGCATCTTCAGGTACAGTTGCTTCTTCGATTCTTGCCTCCCACATCTTTAATAACTTAGTGGCATTCCAAAGTTTGTTATTAAAGTTTTTACCTTGCTCTATGGTTGAATCATCAAATAATAAATCGTTTCCAGCAGGAGAGGCAATCATAATTCCAAAACGAACTGCATCTGCTCCATATTGGTCTATCAATCCTAAAAGGTCAGGAGAATTCCCTAAACTTTTACTCATCTTACGTCCTTGTTTATCGCGTACAATCCCTGTAAAATAGACATCCTTAAATGGAATCTTACCCATGTATTCTTCGCCCGCCATAATCATACGTGCAACCCAAAAGAAAATAATTTCAGGTGCTGTAACCAGTGTGCTGGTAGGGTAGTAATAGTTGATTTCCGGATTGCCAGGATTAGACATTCCTTTGAAAACTTCAATGGGCCATAACCAACTACTAAACCAAGTGTCCAAACAATCTGCATCCTGATACAATGTTTTGCCAACAGTTTCAGGATAGGTCTCATTTACTTTTTCAATGGTCGTTTCAACATACACATTTCCTTCGGCATCATACCATGCCGGGATTCGATGTCCCCACCATAGCTGACGACTAATACACCAATCCTTAATATTGTCCATCCAATGACGATACACATTCTTAAACTTCGCTGGGTGGAAACTAATTTCATCTGACATTACTACGTCCAATGCGGGTGCAGCTAATTGTTTCATATCCACCCACCATTGTAAACTCAATCTTGGTTCCACAATTGCGTCTGTTCTTTCGCTAAATCCTACTTGGTGCACATAGTCTTCAATTTTAACTAAGTGACCTGCCGCTTCTAAATCAACTGCAATTATTTTTCTTACTTCTATTCTATCCTTGCCCACATACATTGGAGCAGCCTCATTTAATGTGCCATCCTCGTTCATAGTCTCTATTACTTCCAGTTTATGTTTTTGTCCTAACTGAAAGTCATTGATGTCATGCGCAGGAGTTACTTTTAAAGCACCTGTTCCAAACTCCATCTCAATATAATCATCTGCAATAATGGGGATGCGTCTATTAATCAAGGGGACAAAAGCAAATTGACCCACTAGGTCTTTAAAACGGTCGTCTTTAGGGTGCACACAAATTGCAGTATCGCCAAATATGGTTTCAGGGCGAACCGTTGCGATCGTAATATATTCTTCACCAGGGGTATCTAATTTATATTTTAGATAATACATTTTACCATTCATCTCTTTATGTATTACCTCTTCGTCACTCAATGCAGTTTTTGCACGCACGTCCCAATTAATCATTCGCTTGCCGCGATAGATCTTTCCTTTTTTATATAAATCAACAAATACTTTTATAACCGTTTCGTAATAGTCAGGGTCCATGGTGAACGATGTGCGTTCCCAGTCCAAACTACATCCCATCTTTCTTAATTGTTGTAAAATAATTCCACCGTATTTTTCCTTCCATTCCCAAGCATATTTTAAAAATTCATCTCGTGTCAAAGATGATTTTGCAATTCCTCTTTCTCTTAACATGGCCACCACTTTTGCCTCAGTTGCAATCGAAGCATGGTCCGTTCCAGGAACCCAACATGGATTAAATCCTTGCATGCGTGCACGACGCACCAAAATATCTTGAATGGTATTGTTTAAACAATGACCCATATGCAATACACCTGTCACATTTGGAGGGGGGATGACAACCGTATATGCCTTTTTTTCGTTGGGGGTGCTGTGAAAATAGCCGTTCTTTATCCAATGGGCATACCACTTAGTTTCTACTTCACCGGGTATGTAATTTTTACTTAATTCCATGCTTTTGATCTTTTCCTAAATTGAGCCACAAAAATAAGGAAAAGGCGCTAGCTATTTTTGATAAAAAAAACCGAACTTGGCCTCCTTATGGAATTTGCTGTTGTAGATATTGAAACCACTGGAGGGATGCCACACACACATGGTATAACCGAGATTGCTATAGTGATCCACAATGGGGTGGAAGTAACTGGCAAATACGTGACTTTGGTGAATCCTAGGCAAAAAATACCACCCTTTATTGTGAACATGACCGGCATTAGTGATGCAATGGTGGCAGAAGCGCCTTTGTTTGAGGAAGTGGCTCCCATGATTTTTAATTTGCTAAAAGGCCGCATTTTTGTTGCGCATAATGTGAGTTTTGATTATTCCTTTGTTCATTATATGTTAGGGCAAGCTGGTTTTGAATGGAACGCCCCTAAACTGTGTACTATTAAATTAAGCCGAAGGGTTTTCCCTGGCCTAGACAAATACGGACTAGGATCCCTTACAAGAGACTTGGGTATTCGGATCGAAGGACGTCATCGCGCATGGGGCGATGCTGCAGCTACAGCTCAGGTGTTAACTATGGCCATCGAAAAAGAAGGGATGGGGCCCATTGATATTTTACTCGGCAAAAAAGAGCAAAGAGTGCGCAAAAAAATAGCACCAACTTCAGAAGAAAATGGTGCTACTATATAATTCGTCTTTACTTTTAAAATTCTGCGGTGATCCCTGTATAGTTTTGAGGGGTGATACTTTTCAATTCCTTTTTCAATGCTGCAGTTACTTTTAATCCATCAATAAATTTGTGCATTGATTTTTTATCGATCTTGTTATTACCTCTTGTTAAATCTTTTAATGCTTCGTAAGGGTTAGGATATTTTTCGCGGCGTAAAATGGTTTGAATTGCTTCGGCAACCACTGCCCAGTTATTTTCCAAGTCGGCCTGAATTTTAGCCTCGTTCAATATCAACTTCCCTAAGCCTTTTTCTAATGAATTAATGGCAATGGTAATATGACCAATAGGTACTCCAATATTTCTTAACACGGTAGAATCCGTTAAATCTCTTTGTAATCGACTAATTGGAAGTTTAGCTGCCAAATGCTCCAATACCGCATTGGCCATGCCTAAATTACCTTCGGCATTTTCAAAATCAATTGGATTTACTTTATGCGGCATCGCGCTAGAACCTACTTCGCCTTTTTTAGTTTGTTGCTTAAAATAATCCATTGAGATATAGGTCCAGATATCACGACTTAAATCAATCAAGATATTGTTTAATCGTTTTAAGTTATCGCAATGTGCTGCAAAATTGTCGTAATGCTCAATTTGAGTGGTGAATTGCATTCTTTGTAATCCTAATACATCTTCTACAAATTCGTTCCCAAGCGATACCCAATTCTTTTTTGGGTAAGCAATATGGTGTGCGTTAAAGTTGCCGGTTGCACCACCAAATTTTGCAGCGTAAGGAATGGCTGTAAATAATTCTACTTGGTTGCGAAGCCTTTCAACAAATACCATCATCTCTTTTCCTAAGGTGGTTGGAGAAGCAGCTTGTCCATGCGTTCTAGCCAATAAAGGTATTTTTTTCCACTGCTTTGCAAATTGGTACAACTTGTTTTGCAAATTAATATAAGCGGGTAAAATATTGTTTTCCATTGCTTCCTTCCAGCTTAAAGGAATCGCAGTATTGTTAATGTCTTGGGAGGTTAATCCAAAATGAATCCATTCTTTTAATTCGCTTGCATTGTTTGCGTCTAATACTTCTTTTAAAAAGTATTCCACCGCTTTAACATCATGGTTCGTAACTGCTTCGATTGATTTTATCTTTTCGGCATCTTGTTCAGAAAAATCTTCAATGACAGCTAACAACTTTTTTCTTAAAGTAGGCGTTACCTTAAAAAACTTTTTGTCAGCTAAAAACAGGAAATAATGAACTTCGACTAAAACACGGTACTTGATAAGCGCATATTCAGAAAAATAAGCGCCTAGGCTAGCAGTTTGTTTGTAATAACGACCATCGATAGGGGAAATAGAAGTGAGTTGTGACATGTTTTGGGCTTTTGAACAAGTAGCAGCTACTATGTTAAAAAAAATGATTTTCTTTGCACAAAGTTAATTGAATTGAACAATAGATGGCGCATCGGGGCGGTAAGTTATTTAAACACACGCCCGTTATTATTCGGATTAGAGCATTCTGACCTTATGGACAGCATTGAACTGGTTAAAGATTACCCTGCTAAAATTGCACAGGATTTAATAGACGGCAAGATTGATATGGGTTTGGTGCCGGTTGCCATTACTCCTTTTTTGAAGGAAGCACATTTTGTGTCCAATTTTTGTATAGGAGCCGAGGGGCCAGTAGCTAGTGTGTGCATTTTTAGTGAAGTGCCTATGGAGCAAATCGAAAAAGTGTATTTGGATTATCAAAGTCGCACGTCGGTTCAGTTAGCGCGTATTTTACTAGCACAATATTGGAAAAAAGACGTTGAGTTTATTATTGCCCATGAGGGGTTCATTGATCAGATAAAGGGTACGACTGCAGGAGTAATTATAGGGGATAGGGCATTGGCTGCACAAGCTAAGTTCGCTCATGTATATGATTTAGCAGAAAGTTGGATTCAACATACCGGACTCCCATTTGTATTTGCCACCTGGATTGCCAATAAGCCCATTTCCGCTGAATTTATGGAAGCCTTTGATGCCGCGAATGCAATTGGCTTACAAAATTTAGACCAAGTAATTGCTAGCATTCCTCCAGGTGAAATCGTATATGACTTGCACACGTATTATACCAAAAATATCAGCTACGATTTAACACCTAAGAAAAGAGAAGGGTTGGCTTTGTTTTTAAAATCCCTTTAGTCAACTATTTGTTTGGGATTAAATGCGGATTGGATCATACTTGTATTTTAGCCTAGTATTATTTACCCTTAAAAAATTGGGGAAGCTTGACCGTGAAAAAATCCCTGAGGAATGCTAAAATTTCAGGCGCGGGATTGATCCAAATGGCAATTGCTAAAAATCCAAATCCATAAAGGAATGATTGTGTCAGGATATTGACAAAAAAGTTAGTTGCTTGCGGCAATTGATGTACTGACAACATTAAAGCAATACATAGTAACATAAAGATGCCATGACGCCAAGTATAAGGCTGTAGATTGAATTTTTTATACAAGAATCCGAATCGAATACTATTGTATAAAACTGCTCCAATTAAATTTGAGTAAGCTAACCCTTCGAGGTTGTAATTTTTGATTAAAAAATAGTTCAGGGGAAGCGAAAGCACCACATAAAACAAATTGGTAAAGAAGTCAAATTTCCAATAACTAGACGTGCCAATGATTTGGCCATTCACGCCTGTTCCTAATTCAACCAGTTTTGCTAATCCCATTATAAATATCAACGGAATTAATGCATCGTAACCGCCACTCTGCTTATTGCTAATCCAATTCAAGAAACTCACCAAGTTTCCAATATTCAACCAAATTAAACCAAATAAAAGCAAGCCAATTGCTAGTAGGTTGGAAACACTTTTATGGTATATGTTTTTAATATTCGCAAAGTCCTTTTTTCTCCATGATTCAGCTAATACAGGAATACTTATAGCATTTAAGCTTCGTTGTGGAATTTCCAAAATAGCTGAAACATAGGTTGCAATTGCAAAAATTCCAGCATCACTCAATCCTCGTATTCCAATAATTAAAAAAGTATCATTGGTCCTAGCTAGTAGATTAAAAAATTGTCCGGCAAAAACAAAAAAAGCGAAACTGATCATCCTGCCCTTTAATCTTTTAGTAACTGAGCTTATTTGAATACTTTGGAACGACCACTTTCCTGACTGCGTTAAATTATACAATAGGATTGCTACCGGTATTGCATAAATGCAGCTAAATAATGCAATAAAAGTTTCAATACCAATCCAGTTAATTCCAAAAGCAATAATTAATATCGTGGTTAATACCCGCACTGCGGTCTCTCTTAAAAAATTGGTAAGCACGCCTTTTTGTAAT
>CALPKD020000088.1 GCA_943324055.2 Chitinophaga pinensis | reverse complement strand
TATCAAAAACCACCTCTGAATAACTGGGTTATTGGAAGGGATAGCATTGTACTTTTTCATTAATTGCTGCTTAGACCAGAAAAAATAACCTATCGCTAATATGCTATATAAAAACAAGTGAATCGAACGAGCAAAGAGGATAAACTCAAAGGATACCCAATTAAATTTTACATTGTAGTTATCCGTGATTTCAACTATCTCCTTAGCAATGCGTGCTTTTTCATCAAATGGCAGCGTAGTAAATGGAAGGCTCACAAATATCATTAGGAAAGCAGGGATTAAATGCAAGTAATCCCACTTGCTAAATTTTTCTCCATCAGTAAGGGTGCTTTTTACATAGTAAAACAATAGAGGCCCTAATAAAAAAGATAACGGCAAAAAATGAATAAAGCAAAAGCCTTCCCAAAATAGGTTATGCGTAAAGTGTAACCCATAATACACGAGTACAATTAGATTGCAACAAAGGAAAAATAGTGCTAAGAATATATTAGATCTATTTAATGCACTTAGATAGTATAAAAGAATAAATGAAGTAAAAATGCCAAATATTGGAACTAAGATTTCCATAAATCAGTGATTGTTAAAGATATAGGGCATCAAGATAAGTAAAAACAAGGATTTTTTGACTAATTTTTATGATCTATATCATGTATTTAGAATGTTCCATTTTGCAGTTTTGGAACATATTTTCAAGTTCATAGGTCCTAATTGCACCTTCTTATTACTTTCTTTGATCAGATTTATTCTATACTTTATAGGGTAATATTTCAATCATTATTTCAAGCGTCCTATCACTCTTTTTCTTTTAATATATAGCATATAAATATTTTACATATATGTATATATTGTATTATATGAAAAACATTTTAAAATAACCCCCTAAAGCAGCATCTATCTAACATGGAAGTACATCACGCTCATCACCCTAACCACAAGAAAAAAGCAACTGAATATTTTTTAGAATTTTTTATGTTATTTTTTGCTGTACTACTCGGCTTTTTTGCCGAAAACCAGCGTGAAGGGCTTGTTGAAAGGCACCGAGAAACTCAATATATGCAAAGCTTGTATGAGGATTTGAAGGTTGATTTGGCGACATTAAAGGCACTTAAGGCAGGTTACAACTATCAGATCTTAAAGATTGACACAGCAAATAGTTTGCTTAATAATGGCATATTTGATAAAACTAATACGGCCACTTTATATCGCGTTAATTTAAAAACATTGGGAAGTAGAGGCTTAAATTTAAACAATCGAACTTCGGCGCAGCTTAAAAATGCAGGGGGAATGAGGTTAATTGAGAACCAAGAAATAAGCAACAAAATTTCGGAATATTGGCAAATTGCTGAATACTTTGACAAATACGAGGAATCTATAGCTCAATTAAAGCTTCAGGCAAGAGAAAAATCCTATTCCATTTTTAATCAAAAATACTACCTCAATTTTGATAAAGGTTCTGTAAGTGAGGATGTAGAACTCATGACAAAAGACAGATTAGTATTAACTGAATTTAATAATCGGCTTAACCATATTAAAAACGGGATGAATAATGTACAGATTCGCTATTTAGATAAATTAGTCATCTTGGTAAATGGCCTTATAACAGATTTAAAGAAGGAGTATAAAATTAAAGAGTAAGTATTTACTATTTAATCGCTTGAATGAACATGTCTCAAATGCATTTTTAACAATAAGAAATGACAAGGAGTTGTTAACTTCACACTCATGAATATTATTTTGTTTGACGGGGTTTGCAACTTATGTAATTGGTCGGTGAATTTCATCATCAAACATGATATAAATAATCGGTTCAAATTTACTCCGCAGCAATCGAAAATAGGCAAAAAAATATTATTAGCTAAGGGATTTAATCCATTAGACAGTTCGACAATTGTTTTAGTAGCAGGAGATAAATTATTCACAAAGTCGGATGCTATAATAGAAATTGGCAAACAATTATCAGGTTGGCCTAAGACCGTAATCATTTTAAAAATAGTACCTAAGTTGATTAGAGATTATGCCTATTCTATCATTGCAAAGTACAGGTATAATATTTTCGGGAAGAAACAAGTTTGTATGATACCTACTAGTAATTATAAGGATAAGTTCATAGACGGCGATTTATAAGTTATCTTTGTAACTAAATATGGGCTTATGTTTAAGCACTACGCTAGTTCAAGATCTTTTAAAAACAATCTCAGTATCGCTTCCCTGCTTTCTTTCACAGCGGGTATGGTCAATGTGAGCGGTTACCTATCCATTAGGCAGTTGACCACCAATGTGACTGGTCACTTTGCATTTTTTGTTGAACAAGTGGATCGGCTTAAGATTTGGGAAGGCATGATTTATTTATATTACATCCTATTCTTTTTACTTGGTTCTTTTTGCTCCAACTTGATCGTGGAGTATATGCTCAAAAGGAGTAAAGACATCTCTTTTATAGTGCCGGTTGTTTTAGAAATAACACTTTTAAGTATGGTAGGTTATTTTGGCGACAGTTTAGTGATGAATCACCCTAATATCATTGCGTTTATTTTATTATTTACAATGGGTTTACAGAATGCTTTAGTAACAAAAATTTCTAAATCATCAGTTCGCACAACGCATTTAACAGGCCTGTTTACCGACTTGGGTATTGAACTTTCTCAGTTGTTTTATTTTACCATACCTGCACAGCGGGTAACACTTATTAACTCAATTAAATTAAGGTTGACTATCATCTTGTTTTTTTTCATTGGAGGAGTAGTTGCGGGAGTCCTCTACTTTAGATTGCAATTGAATACTTTATTAATTGCTTCCTTTATTCTTACCATTGGCTTATTCTGGAATAAAATCAGATTGGAGTGGATATTAATTAAGCGTAAGCTTTTCAATTAAGTGCAAAAAAATAGCAAACTAAGATAAGCAATAGGTCCCCCAACTTATCGCTATTCTTTGATTGCTATTATTTGAATCTAAGATTCATGATAAAACTAGTACAATCTCTTAGTATAAATAACGAGTTTATTGTATGTTTGCAATTAAAATACAAACTAATGATTCAATTAGAACGGGTAAAACTTATTTATTCTTTTTTGGAAAACGAACCGTTGACTGTGAATCAGATTTATTTAATATTACAGGCTAAAAAAGTAGAGGTGAAGCAACGGCAAATTTACAATGACCTAGTTCAGCTTAAACAGTTTTATCTGAGGTCAGAGGAACAGCTTACTTATACGACGGGATTATATAATAGAAAAGTTTATCGTTTAATTAAGCCATCGATGGGAATTAATTTAACTCAAAATGATATTGCTACTTTTCAAATAATTAGGTCTGCTTCACCAAGAGGCTTGAACATTGGTAGATCAGCATCGATGAATAAGTTTAGGTTCGTTTATAAGGACTTGATCAAAACTAACAAAGCCTTTTACTCATTTATGTTAGAGGATCAAAATATTCGTACTAATTTTTATGAATCGTTGTATGACCATGATTATAATAAAGTGGTTGACGATATGATATGGGCAATCGCTAATTTTAAGATTATTTTTATTCAAAAATTATACGGAGACGCAACCTCGGCGGCTCATTTAACAAATGCCCCATTTAGATTTAAGCCCTTATATTTTATTTTTCATAGGGGAAACCATTTTTTAGCAGGTTTCACCGAATCTGATCATGTATTCCTTGTTCTAGACATTTCTAAAATTGAAAACGTAGAATTAACGCAAAAGACTTTTGCTTATAAAAAATTATTGCAAGCAGGTAAGATGGAATTAGATAAACGTTTTGGAGTGACTAATAATATTAACAATTTGACTTATACAATAAAACTAGAATTTACAGATACTACAGGTGAATTTGTGAAGCATTATTTTTGGCATACCTCCCAAAAAATGACTTTACTGAAGTCTGGGAATTGGTTAATGGAAATGGAATGCGGGATTAACCGAGAACTATTGGGCTGGATTTTTCAATGGATGGGCAACGTACGCATACAATCCCCTAAAAAATTGGTTGATCTATATTTAAGTCATGTTAAAGATATCAACGAAAACTATCAAAAAGAGATTGATATTAAATACAAGAATCATTTTATAACTAAATCGGTCTAATGTTATAACGCAATTTAGGTCTACAAACAATTACTGCGCATAACAGCATCAAAGTCAAGTAACTAGTAAACGGAATTATTTTTTACTGTTTTAAATATTAATCGTAACTTTACGATCAATATGGGAGCAAGTAAAACAACAACGTATTCAATTCAAGAAAATTCAGTAGCTAAATACGCTAAGGCTTTGTCACATCCTGCAAGAGTGGCCATTATGAATTTGCTTTTAAAAAAGCAGGCTTGTGTATGTGGTGACATCGTGGACGAGTTGCCCTTATCGCAAAGTACTGTTTCACAGCATTTGAAAGCATTAAAGGAAGCCGGCTTAATTAAAGGAGATATTGAGGGTGCTTCGGTTTGTTATTGTATAGATGAAAAAGAATGGACTAAAGCAAAGACGCAGTTAAATCAATTGTTTGAGAAATTATACATAAATACAGGAAAGTGTTGTTGATTTTTTTTAAATAAACCATCGTTATATTACGATATGAATACATTAAAAATAAAATTATGAAAACCGAACAAGAGCTGAAAGATATTGTGAAACAAAAGTATAGTGAGATTGCTTTACAGGACAAGGAGACGAATATGTCTTCCTGTTGTGGTGCTGGTGGGTGTTCGACCGAAGTGTATAATATTATGTCGGAGGATTACAGCACTTTAAGTGGATACAATGCGGATGCAGATTTGGGCTTGGGTTGTGGCTTGCCTACTCAATTTGCAAAAATTAAAACGGGTGACGTAGTAGTTGATTTAGGGAGTGGTGCAGGAAATGATTGTTTTATAGCCAGACATGAAACTGGCGAAACAGGTAAAGTAATTGGAATTGATTTTACGCCTGCGATGATTGATAAAGCAAGACATAATGCCGAAGTAAGAGGGTTTAATAATGTTGAATTTAGACAAGGTGATATTGAGCACATGCCCATCACTTCTAATATCGCCGATGTGGTAGTTAGTAATTGTGTTTTAAACTTGGTGCCGAATAAGAATGCGGTAATTAAAGATATTTACAGAGTTTTAAAACCAGGCGGTCACTTTAGTATTTCTGATGTAGTACTAGTTGGTGCATTGCCTGAAGGATTAAGAAAAGATGCTGAAATGTATGCTGGTTGCGTGTCAGGAGCAATTCAAAAGGAAGTGTATTTAGAATTGATCCATGCCAATGGATTTGAAAATATTGTGATTCAAAAGGAAAAGCCAATTGTAATCCCAGACGATATCCTTAAAAATTATTTAAGTGTGGATGAGATTACTACATTAAAAACCGGCGCTACTGGTATCTTTAGCGTAACTGTATTTGCTCAAAAACCACTTACCGAAAAAGTATGTACACCTGGCTCAGGTTGCTGCTAATTTTAATTTAGTCTAAACATAATATAAATGACTGCAAACAATTGTGCCCCTACAGTAGAAAGAAAAAAACTAAGCTTTTTAGATCAGTATTTGACGCTTTGGATATTTATAGCGATGGCTTTGGGAGTATCCATTGGTTATTTTGTACCGTCAGCTCCCACATTCATTAATTCGTTTTCAACTGGGACGACCAATGTTCCTTTAGCAGTTGGTTTAATTTTAATGATGTATCCCCCTTTTGTAAAAGTTAGGTTTGATAAGTTGACGGAGGTATTTAAAAATACAAAGGTACTAGGGTTATCACTGTTTTTAAATTGGATTGTTGGTCCTTTTTTAATGTTTGCATTGGCAATTTTATTTTTGCATAACTATCCAGAATATATGGCAGGGTTAATTTTAATTGGATTGGCAAGATGTATTGCAATGGTGATTGTGTGGAATGAATTAGCTGAAGGAAATAGAGAATATGCTGCAGGGCTAGTTGCTCTGAACAGTATATTTCAGGTGTTATTGTATAGTGTATATGCGTATTTTTTTGTATCGGTGCTCCCTCCACTATTTGGCATCTCAGGTTCGGTGGTAAATATCACAATTGCGCAAATTGCAAAAAGCGTTGCCATTTATTTAGGCATTCCATTTGTTGCAGGTTTTTTAACCAGGGTTGTTTTGATAAAAGCAAAAGGGGAAGCGTGGTTGAACACAAAGTTTATTCCACTGATTTCTCCAATTACCTTGTTGGCGTTGCTTTTCACTATCGTAATTATGTTTAGTCTTAAGGGTCAATTGATTGTACAAATTCCTTTGGACGTGATTAGGATTGCTATTCCGTTAGTGATTTATTT
>CALPKD020000087.1 GCA_943324055.2 Chitinophaga pinensis | reverse complement strand
GGGTTCTGCCACCAAAAACTTTGTGGATCTTTCCACTTCACAAACAATTGCTGGTAATAAAACCTTTGACACCACCCAAGCTGTTGGGTTTAAAAAAATTGGAGGCACAGCCAATCAATTTTTAAAAGCGGATGGTTCAATAGATGCTAACACTTACGGCATTCGCTTTGATACCCTTTATATGCATCGTAATATTTTACGTAATTCATCCACGGGTGTACTCACTTTTGGTGGATTGACTTTAAATGGTGGATTGACTGCATTTAATATCGGTGCAGTGACTGGAATTATTGTTGACAATACAACAGATTCCGACAATCCTGTCATTACTTATGTCAAAAATGATGGTGCAACAGGTATAACTGATCCTTATCTTACAACTAGCAATATGACTTATATACTGTTAAATATTTCAGGAAATATAATCTATCAATCTACTATCCCAACGAATCAGCAACGAAGACAAAATATTTATTTAGGTAAATTAACACACACTGAGAGAGATGGTTTTTACGTAAATGCCTATACTCAGGCAGATATAGTTTATTCTCCTGTAGCTCAATTAAGGGATATTTGGGATCCAATTCATTTAATAAATGGAGGCGTACTTCCTTACGCGAATGGCACTAACTTAACCATAAATACCACTGCTGGTAGTATTTATGGTTTAGGAGTTGGGTGGATTGCAAATCCTTTAAGCCCTTCAACGCTTCCAGTTGATGCAAAAATAGCAACCAATTTCAAATACAGAACTCAAACTGGTGGGATTAGTTCATATGTAACACTTATTGACCCTACTCGGTACGATTTAAATGGAGTAATTACTTTAGTTGGTACAACGACAAGAGCTACAAATCAAAGAATTTATATATTACAAAATGGAGAAATCAGGGTACAATACGGACAAACTTATTACACTTCACTTGCTAATGCAATTGCAGGAATACAAAATGAAAGTTTCGTTACTTTTTCTAATTTCAAGGATAATGGCATTTTGATTGGTGTCTTATCGGTTCGACAAAATGCAACTGACTTGTCTAATTCAGCACAGGCAAAATTTTTCCTAGTCTCTAAGTTTGGAGAATTAGTGGGGGCTTCTAGCGGTGTGTCCACAGGTAATTTACAACAAGTATATAATAATTCTGATTTACCTCAGATAATTACGAATACAGCTGAACCTGTCACTTTGCAACGAGGTTCGTCGGCTGATACGGACAAGGTGTTGGATATAAAAAATGGCGTTGCAGTTTCTAAATTTTCTGTTACTGGGGAAGGAACTGTTGCTACTACGGGATTGACATTTGGAGAGAAAACGATGAAGGTAGATTTTGTTAATTGTGCTTCATCAGGATCCATTAATGCACAATCTGGTAATGGGATAACGATGTCCCATACTTTAGGGACCGGTATATACACAATAGGTTTTTCTGAATCAAATTTTACATTAGCACCTATTACTACTGCTACTTTAAATAGTTTGGGGTTGATTAAAGCAACTGCTACTGCTAATTCCGTTATAGTAAATACTTATGATTTATCTGGTACCCCAACTGATTTGGATTTTACTTTAATTTCAATATTTTATAAATAGTAAAGTGCGTCCGATTTATTTATTAATAGTCAATTAAGAGTATAGCAAAAATGGGGTTACGCTCTTTTTCCAATTGTCTACTTTTAACAATTTAGTGATATGTTGTAACCACAACTGTAATGGTTGGTCAAATAAGTTTTCTGCATTGGGTATTCCTAATAATAAGGATAAATGATTCTTGCCCGAAGGGTTTGCTTCGGTTGGGTAGGGCATCCATTTAAAATCCTGCGGATGCAAATCTTTCACAAATTTTAATAATAATAAACCAGTCATCACTGAATGATAACTGCACGGATCAATCACTTTAATATTTATTCCTTTGGTTTCCACAATGCCACTCGGGTAGGATAATGGAAGTTTTAACGTTTCAATCTTGATGTCTTCTCTTAACATATTTTGCCAAACCATTGCTAAAGCAGGTAAATTGAACCATTCGGCTCCTATCCATTCAAACGAATATTTAGACCCTCTTCCCACTGAAACATTGGTCGCTTCAAAAATACATAAGCCAGGATATAATAAACATGCTTCAAAATTTTGTAAAGCGGGCGAGGTTTTAACCCAAGGCAGGTTCCAATCAAAAAACAAATGGGATCGTTTCCAGTTTTTACAAGGGATCACTTCTAAGTTGGCATTCCAGCCTTGTGTTTTGTTAAAATATTGTGCCAATTCACCTAGTGTACATTGATGTTTTACAGGAATAGGAAACCGTCCAATAAAACTTGAGACAGATTCGTGTAGCATTGGGCCTTCGGCTAATGTAAAGTCACCACCTAATGGGTTGGGCCTATCTAATATTATAATTTTTTTATTGTATTTAGCAGCGGCTTCGATCCAATAAGTCATCGACCATAAATAGGTGTAAAAACGGGTTCCTGCATCAGGAATATCAAAGAGTAATACATCCAAATCTCTAACGTCTTCTTCAGTAGGAATAAATTTTTCACCATATAAACTAATCACCGGCAATTGAGTAATAGAATCTATCACATTATCCATCTTTGCGCCATCCATTCCATTGGTATCAATGCCATGTTCTGGTGAAAATAATTTCACTAGGTTAAACCCAGCATCCAATAAAACTTTTCTACTTAATTTGCCAGCATTTGTAAAAGCTGCATCATTTGTCAAAAAACCGATTCGTTTGTTTTTCCAAATGGGCTCATTCAGTATAATTGAGTCGACACCAAATTGTAATGACATAAAAGTAAATTATAAAAAATAAGGTGAAATGAATAAAAGCAAATACCTACTTAGATTTTTCAAATTCCAAATTGCTTTTTAAGGTCTCCATGACATTAAAAATAATTGGACATCTATCATAATGCATATAGGTAGTGAACATCCTTTTTTTGAATTCAGGGACATGAAAAGCGGGGAATTCTTTACAACCAGCAAAGCGATGACTATACACACTACAGCTATTACCTACCAAAAAATGACAGGGTATAGAATTGATCACCATTCGGCCAGATTCCCCTTTTGACAGGTATTTCTCGTCAAATTCGGTTCTGGACTGACCTAAATGTTCAGAAAGATGATTGGCTTCGGCTTCGTCAATATTGACCATTAAACTTTTGCAACAATTTCCGCAATCGGTACATTCGATTTTTGGAGAAATGGTCTCAGATAGCTCAAAAACTGCCTGATCTAGCGATAAACTGTCCAAATTCCTTAAAAAATCCTGAAATTGGAGGTTTTCTTCGGCAAGTTCATCTGCCTTATTTTTGATATAGACAAGGTCGACAATTGGGTATATGGTCTGATTTTTGATGAGATAAAGATAAGGCATTAATCTTTTATCCACATAATTGCGCCAATAGGGGAAAAGTATAATTGGGGTAACCACCGTGCTCATTAGATTTGCACAAAGACTAGGGCATTTTTTGCCCATAAAGCATTGATAATTATGGCAGAAGTTAAAGTTGAGGCGGAATATAATGAAGACTCCATTCGGTCACTAGATTGGAAAGAACATATTCGTTTAAGACCAGGCATGTACATTGGTAAACTAGGAGATGGTTCAGCTCCTGATGATGGTATTTATGTATTAATGAAGGAGGTCATCGATAACTGTATTGATGAACATACTATGGGTTATGGTAAGCAAGTTGAAATTTCAATTGAAGATAAAACGGTTACGATTCGAGATTACGGTCGCGGTATTCCATTGGGTAAAATTGTAGATGTAGTTAGTAAAATTAATACAGGTGCCAAATACGATAGCAAGGCTTTTCAAAAATCGGTAGGTTTGAATGGTGTGGGTACGAAGGCAGTGAATGCATTGAGTGAAGATTTTTTAGTGACTGCATATAGAGATGGAAAACAAAAGACGGCTACTTTCAAAAAGGGTTTACTGATCGAAGAAACAAAAGAATCTAAGACGACGGAACCTAATGGGACTTTAGTGGTATTTACTCCGGATTCGACTGTATTTAAAAACTACCATTTTATTTATGAATACATCGAAAGTCAATTATGGAATTACTGTTATTTAAATGCAGGATTAACCATCCATTTTAATAATAAAAAGTACATTAGTAAAAATGGTTTGTTGGATTTATTAGAACGTAAAACAAACCCGGATGAATTAAGATATCCAATTATTCATATCAAAGGGGAGGATATCGAAGTAGCACTTTCTCATAATAATGATTATGGTGAAGATATTTTCTCATTTGTGAATGGTCAATATACTACTCAAGGGGGTACGCACCAACAAGCATTCAGAGAAGCTTATGTAAAAGTGATCCGTGATTTTTATAAAAAGGACTATGAAGCTTCGGATATTCGTACAAGCATCGTTGCTGCAGTTTCGGTTCGAGTACAAGAGCCGGTTTTTGAAAGTCAGACCAAAACAAAATTAGGTTCTCAGAATGTAGCCGAAGGTGGACCAAGCATGAAGAACTTTATAACTGAATTCTTAGCTAAAGAATTAGACAACTTTTTACATCGTAACCCAGCGGTTTCCGAAGCACTTAAAAAACGCATCGAACAAAACGAAAGGGAACGTAAGGAATTAGCAGGTATAAAAAAGTTGGCCAATGACCGTGCAAAAAAAGCCAACTTACACAATAAAAAATTAAGAGATTGTAGAGTGCATTTAAATGATGAAGTTCCTACAAAAAATAAAGAATTGTTCATCTCTTCTCAAAAGAATTCAACATTGTTCATTACTGAGGGAGATTCGGCAAGTGGTAGTATTACCAAATCTCGTAACGTAGATACGCAAGCTGTATTTAGTTTAAGAGGTAAACCATTAAATGCTTTTGGGTTAACAAAAAAAGTGGTTTACGAAAATGAAGAATTCAATCTATTGCAACATGCCTTAAATATTGAAGATGGCTTGGAAGGATTACGTTACAATCAAATCGTAATTGCAACAGATGCCGATGTGGATGGGATGCATATTCGTTTATTGGCACTTACCTTTTTTTTACAGTTCTTCCCGGACTTGGTAAAAAAAGGCCATGTGTTCGTATTAGAAACTCCATTATTCCGTGTACGTAACAAACAAAAGACAATTTATTGTTACGACGAAGCAGCAAAACAAAATGCGATAAAAGAATTAGGTAGTAAACCAGAAATAACTCGATTTAAAGGATTGGGTGAGATTAGCCCTGAAGAATTTGGTAATTTTATTGGGGCAGATATTAAATTAGATCCAGTAATTCTGGAACAAGGAGATCATATACAACATTTGTTGGAATACTATATGGGTAAGAATACTCAAGAGCGACAAGATTTTATTATTAATAACCTAAAAGTTGAACTCGATAAAGCGCATGATACACCTAGTATTTGAAACAGCTAATATAGCTGCATTAGAAGCCGCCATAGAATTGGACGAGACCCTTGCTGGCAGAATTGTTGAAATCAAAGACGACTATGCGGTAGGCCCTTTGTTAGACATTTATGAAACCGATGGATACCAGGCGAGACGTGATTGGTGGAAGGATGTTTTGCAAGATTCTCCATACATTGAACAATTGGATATTGTGGACGACAAGCTGAATGTTCATTATTTGACTAATGCATTGATTGAAGACGAGAACGAGGAAATATGGATGTGGGTTGGTCAAAATGTACATGATGTTTGCGGATATTATTGGTTCATGAGTCAGTTCAAGGAATTACAAGGACGTATTCAAATATTGTATTTAAATAATCTTCCTTTTTTGAACGAAAAAGGACAATTGTTTTACCCTACACATTTAAGTCAGATACAACCAAAGGAATTTATAAAAGCTAAAAAATTAGCAAGACCTATTACTTTAAGTGAGTTTGAATTAGACCCAGATGAGTGGAAAAAGATTTGTCAAGAAAATGAAGGTGTTCGATTCTTGGACGGCGGAAAAAAATTAATTAGTGAGAATATTGAATTCTACGATAAAGAAATATTATCCTTGCTTACTAAGAACGCTCAAAAATTACCTAGTGCACTAGCACATCTATTAGGTAAAATGAAAGTTAAAACTGGGGACGCTTTTATTGTATATCGTTTAAAAGCATTGGCTGAAAAGGGCAAAATAGTATTAGTTGGTGATTGGAATAAAGGTTGGAAGGATATGGTAGTTCAAATGCCAGGAGGCAGTACGGTAGTAGGGGACGAACAAATAGTAGATTAAGTACTTTAAAACTGAACAGTAATGAGTGTATACGTAAGTCCTATAGAAATTAAAGCAATAGACGAGCGAGGAGCACTTC
>CALPKD020000086.1 GCA_943324055.2 Chitinophaga pinensis | reverse complement strand
AGTGAAGGAATCGATGCTACCATTATTACTTACGGAATGGGGGTGCAGTGGGCTAAAAAATATCAGGCCGAACATACTGAAACTAGTTTGACTATTTTGGATTTAAGAAGTTTAGCACCACTAGACTACGACGCTATTAAAGAAGCAGTAATTGCAACTGGAAAAGTATTGATATTACACGAAGATAATTTAACAGGAGGTATCGGTGGAGAAATAGCAGCATGGATCGCAGAGCATTGCTTTGAGCATTTGGATGCGCCCGTTATGCGTTGTGCTTCACTAGACACACCTATCCCTTTTAATATTAGTTTAGAAAAACAATACTTAGCAACTAGCAGGTTGCAGGAGACTATGCAGCGCTTATTGAGCTACTAACTAATTAGGGTTATTAATACGATACACTCTTAAAAAATTACCACCCAAGATCTTTTTTATATCCTTATTGGAATAACCTCTTGCGATTAAGGCTTTTGTAATCAAAGGGTAGTCGGTCACTGTTTTTAATTCTTTAGGAGCCGAATCGATTCCGTCAAAATCAGAACCCATGCCCACGTGGTTTACGCCAATTAATTTTACAATATAATCTAAGTGCTGTAAAAGCTGCTCTAGGCTTGGTTTGATGGCTTCACTTTCTTCGTTGTATTTTTCAGCTAAATAGGATTGAGCATATTCCTTTTGAATGCCGGTAGCTAGCATTGAATCCAATTGAGCTTGATGTGATTTTCTAAATTCAGTATTCTTTTTTGAAAAATTACTGTCTATAAATCCGGAGAAAAAGTTGAGACAAATGACGCCACCATTTTTTCCGATTGCTTTTATTTGTTCGTCTTTTAAATTACGAGAAACAGGACATAGTGTGTAGGCATTGCTATGAGAAGCAATTACAGGCTTGGTAGAATATTTTATTGCATCCCAAAAAGTGGATTCTCCAACATGTGAAACGTCTACAATCATTCCTAATTGATTCATTCTTTCAATCACTTTTACACCAAATGCATTCAATCCTTTTTGTTGAATTTTACTAGCTGGATTTTTTTCGTCTGCATGAGAGCTTGCCCAACTAGGTGAGTTGTTCCAAGTTAATGTCATGTATCGAACACCTCTATTATAAAAAGTATCTAATCTATCTATTTGGTCTTCAATCATATGGCCGCCTTCCACTCCGTACTGTGCAACTATAATATGTTTTCTCAATGCATTTTTAATAGACTTCCAATCTTTAGCTACTATTATTTTATTGGGATTGCGGGCCGCAACTGCATCCAATGTATCCATTTCTCTCATTGCCCAAGCATATGGATTTACTTTTTCACCATCACACCAGATAGAAAATAATTGGTAATCCACACCGCCTTCTTTAAAACGCTTCAAATCGGAATGATTGATGCCTTTTAGGTCTTGATCTAAGGATACTTTTTTCTCTATACAGGCCGTGATACAATCATTATGTGTGTCTACTAGCACCGATTTAAAGTGAATGGCTTGTGCTTGTGCACCAAGCGTAATCGTCAATAATAAGGGCAGTAAATATTTCATAAAATGTGTTTGTTTTAATTCACAACTAAAATAACTATTTTTGCCAACAGAAAAACGACTATGTTAGATAAATTAGAAGCCATAAAAGCTAGATTCGACCAAGTAGGGGTGGCTTTGACCAATCCGGAGATCATTAACAACCAAACTGAATTTGGCAAAATGAGCAAGGAATACCGTTCATTAGAGCGTATTGTGATTCCTTATGAGCGCTATGTGAAGGTGCTTTCGGAGCATAAATTTGCAAAAGAGACCTTAAATGGAGATGATGATGAGATGCGTGAATTAGCCAAAATGGAAATGCCAGGCTTAGAAGCCGAGAAGGAAGCACTTGAAAAAGAACTTACAAAATTATTGATACCAAAGGATCCTCAGGATGACCGCAACGCGATAATTGAATTAAGAGCGGGTACTGGTGGAGACGAAGCGAGTTTGTTTGTGGGCGATTTATTGACCATGTATACAAGATATTGCCAAAGAAAAGGATGGAAAGTAGCTATAGCGAGTGAAAGTGAGGGTTCTGTGGGAGGTTATAAGGAAGTAATATTAGAAGTAACAGGGGAAGACGTTTATGGAACTATGAAATTTGAAAGTGGTGTACACCGCGTTCAACGTGTTCCAAGTACTGAAACTCAAGGTAGGGTGCACACCTCTGCAGCAACAGTTGCAGTGATGCCAGAGGCAGAGGAAGTTGATTTTGTTTTGAATCCTGCTGATGTTAAGATGGAAACCTCTCGAAGTGGTGGTGCGGGTGGCCAAAACGTAAATAAAGTGGAAACCAAAGTACAACTGACGCATATTCCAACAGGTACGGTGATTGTTTGTCAAACGGAGCGTTCTCAATTGGGCAACAGAGAAAAAGCAATGGGTATGATGCGTACAAAATTATTTGAAGAACAAGTACGCAAACAAGAAGATGAAATTTCGAGACATCGTAAAACATTGGTAAGTACCGGAGACAGAAGTGCAAAAATCAGAACTTACAACTGGCCACAGGCGCGAGTTACAGATCATAGAGTGAATGTTACTTCCTATAATTTGGATGCGGTCATTAACGGGGAGATTGATGAATTTATTGAAGCATTACAAATGGCAGAGAATGCAGAAAAAA
The DNA here is from genome assembly GCA_943324055.2 of Chitinophaga pinensis. Taxonomy (GTDB): domain Bacteria; phylum Bacteroidota; class Bacteroidia; order Chitinophagales; family Chitinophagaceae; genus Sediminibacterium; species Sediminibacterium pinensis_F. The sequence continues at coordinate 3,665 of CALPKD020000086.1, read as the reverse complement.
TGTTGGTACAGCATTAATTATCAAAATTGAATTATAAAATCGGGACCTTTTTTTGTGTAGTTATTTTATTGCAATACTTTTTTCCCATTCCCACGCGGTGCGCATCATATCCTCTAAACTATATTGAATGCTCCATCCGAGTTGTTGGATTGCATGATTGTTGTTGGCATAGATTGAAACAATATCTCCTGGTCTTCTTGGGCCAATTTGGTAATTTAATTTTACGCCAGACACTTTTTCAAATGCTTTAATTGCTTCTAGAACAGTAATACCGTTGCCAGTTCCTAAATTAAATACTTCGCAATGGTTGGTAATTTTATTTTTTATAGAATACTGCAATGCTAAAGTATGTGCATGTGCAATATCGCAAACATGGATATAATCGCGAATGCAACTGCCATCTCTTGTATCATAGTCATCCCCATATACTTGCATGGTAGGCAATTTGCCAATGGCAGTTTGGGTAATAGCGGGTACCAAATTCTGTGGTCTTCCTATAGGTAATTCACCAATGGTGTTGGAAGGGTGTGCTCCAACTGGATTAAAGTATCTTAAAAGAATCGTGGATAAGGGATAAGTAAAAGCAGTATCTCTTACGATGGTTTCTCCCATTTGTTTTGTTGCGCCGTAAGGTGAAGCAGTTGTTTGTAATGGGGTATCTTCTGTTACTGGAATTATTTCAGGATTGCCATACACCGTGCAAGACGAAGAAAATATAAAATGAACTACCTTGTACTTCACTGCCATTTGTAATAGGTACACTAATGAGAATAAATTATTCTCGTAGTAGTCAAGTGGTTTTTCAACGGATTCCCCAACAGCCTTGAAGGCGGCAAAATGGATGATGCCAGTAATGTCGGGATTTTCTTTAAAAATAAGTTCTGTAGCTTCCTTGTCTGTTAAGTTAACGCGGTAGTTTTTTATTTTCTTTCCTGTGATTTTTTCAATACCTAGTAAGGAGTTATCTGAAGCTCTAGATAAATTATCAACAGAGATCACATTAAAGCCATTTTCGATTAAATCTACAATGGTATGTGCTCCAATAAAGCCACAACCGCCAGTTACTAAGATAGTTTGCATTAAGAAAATTTAGAATACAAAGAAACGAAAAAAAGTAGAGACTATGCTTTACTTGCCAAAGTAAAGCCAACCGTAGTGCCTACGTTTTGAGTACTACGAATTTGGATGGTTTCATTATGTGCTTCAATGATATGTTTGCAAATGGCAAGCCCTAGGCCAGTGCCGCCTATTTCTCTACTCCTTGCATCGTCCGTTCTGTAAAAGCGTTCAAATAGCCTTGGAATATGTTCTTCGGCAATACCTGTGCCATCGTCACTAATTTCAATCAATATTTTATGGTCCTCTAATTTGTAGATACTCGCAGTAATTCGGCCATCTATCTTACCATATTTAGCTGCATTTGAAAATAAATTTACCAAAACCTGATAGATTTTGTTCTTGTCCGCAAATACGGCAACTTGAGATTCGTTACCTTTTTTAAATTGAAATTGAATATTTTTTTTCAACCATTTTACGCTTAAATTATTTACCACTTCCGCAATTAAGTCTTGTATTATAAAGGATTGTTTTATAATCGCCTCTTTATTTATTTCAAGGTTGGTGATTGTATCTACATCGCCTACTAGGTTTACTAATCTTTGTACATTCGCCTGTGCTTGTGTTACAAACTTCTTGCCCAAAACAGGATCCTCCATTGCGCCGTCTTCCAATAGTTCCAAATACCCTTGAATTGCAAAAATGGGTGTCTTTATTTCATGGGATAAATTCTGAAGAAATTCTTTCCTAAATTCCTCATTGGATTGAAGTGTTTGAATTTCTTTCGTTTTCTGATCCGCCCATAGTTCCACATCAGCTCTCACATCATCCATTCCTTTTTGAGGTAAAATATATTTTTGATAAGCCTCCTCTCGCTTAGTGGCCTTGGTCTGAGAAATGAGCTTATAGATTAATTTTATTTTACGATAAATAAAATATTCTAAGATCTGGTAGATTAATAAATAGATGCCTGCAAAACAAGCAATAAAATAAACAAGTAATATTTTCCAATCCGAAAACAAAACATAAATGCTTAATGCAATGAGTGAGGATAATAGCAATGCGGTCAGCAGCGCTAATTGTTTAGGAGAAAGGTTTTTTTCTTTGAACATACAAGTAATGCGTGTATATACGCTTAAAACGAAGGTATCAATTTATCCCTAATAATCGAATTTATAGCCAACCCCTTTAACAGTAGTAATGCATTCGATGCCTAGTTTTACTCTAATTTTTCTGATGTGCACGTCAATCGTTCGATCTCCAACAATCACGTCATTACCCCATACTTGAGACAATATTTCGTTTCTTAGGAAAACCCTACCAGACTGAGCTGCTAATAAATAGAGGAGTTCGAATTCCTTCTTGGCCAAAACATGAATCACGCCATTGAGGGTGGTTTTGTACTGGCTAGGATCAATCACTAAATCTTTGATATGAATTGATTTTCCTTCGCTATTAGTTGGTTGAATTCTTCTGAATAAAGCGCTAATTCTGCTTAATAATACTTTTGGACTAATTGGCTTGCTCACAAAATCATCTCCGCCTAGTTCCAGTCCTTTTATATGAGAAGCCTCGTCATTCAAGGCGGTTAGTAAAACAATTAATGTCTTATCAAATTGCTTATTGCTCCTTAGGTATTCACAAACTTCAAATCCAGTACGTTTAGGCATCATGATATCCAAAAGGATACAATCAGGTGTATATAATTTTGCTTTCTCAATTGCTTCGCTACCATCTCTTGCTGTTATTACTTCAAAGCCTGCTTTTATTAAATGAAAGCTGATAATTTCAACGATATCTGGTTCATCGTCTGCAATTAATATTTTGATCGGAGCTGCTTCCATAAGTGGTGTAAAAGTACTTCTTAAATGGCAAACCCTTCACAGCACAATAGGTTATTAAATTGTTAACTAAAGCTGCAATTGACTAGAAACGCTATTTTAATAAATGCTTGATGTACGGATTTTGTGCTTTTTCCCTGCCTAAAGTAGTTGCTGCTCCATGTCCTGAATAAATAGTCATGGTATCCGGTAAAGGTAAAATCTGATTTTGGATGCTTTTGATTAAATCCAAAGGGTTGCTGCCAGGGAGGTCAGTCCTTCCAACCCCGTCTAAAAAAATTAAGTCACCACCTAACATAAAATCTTGTGCAATATTATAAAAACAAACACTGCCTGGAGAATGTCCGGGTGTTTCGAGCACTTTAAATTCATCTTTGCCAAAACGGATGATTTCATCTTGGCTTATATACTGCACTTTCCCTAGGTAAGGTTCAGTAGGCACGCCCCATCTTGCACCTCCTTCGGGCAGGCGGTCAATTACGGGTTGTTCTTTGATATGGAAGTGTGCGGTTAATCCATATTGTTCACTCACAAAAGTATTTCCAAAGACATGGTCAAGATGACAATGTGTATTTAATAAAAGAGTAGGCTTGAGTGCATGGCTTGTTATAAACTGCGCTAATGTATTTTTTTCTTCGGCGGTATAACAACCTGGGTCTACTATAATCGCTTCCTTTTGTTCATTATAGAGTACATAAGTGTTTTCTTGAAAGGGATTAAAACAAAAAGAGTGAATGGATAACATGTGCGTTGAACTTTATACTGATT
>CALPKD020000085.1 GCA_943324055.2 Chitinophaga pinensis | reverse complement strand
TTAAAAAGCTATATTTGTAAGGTTTTTAAAGTCCTCAAAGGTAAGGAATTGACCCTTTTTATTGGACTTTATAGCAATTAATCATTAGGTAAATGAAGAAAATAAAATACTTCTTTAATACGCATACGCTTCGCTTTGAAAAAGTGGAAGTCCCTTTACGTGTAAGGCTGTTGCAATTATTCGGTTTTATTGCTGCTTCGCTCGTTACAGGTATACTAATAGTTGTTATTCTTTTCCAATATATCGACTCCCCAAAGGAAAAATTATTAAGGCAGCAAAATACAGCCTACAAGGAAAGTTATAGCGTTTTGCAAGAAAGGCTCAAGCAAGTAGAATTACAAATGGTGGAATTGGAGGACAGGGACAATGAAGTGTATCGATCTATTTTTGAATCTACACCAATTCCAGATAGTGCGAGGGTACAGGAAATGCAAGCTAAAAAGGAAGTGAATTTAATCCAAAGTTTGTCAAATACCGAATTGTTGGAGAATATGAAAAACCAATTAAACAATCTTAGTTTAAGAATTGCTTTTCAGTCCAATTCTTTTGTAGAGATTAGTACCATGGTAAAAAACAAAGAAAAATTATTAAGAGCCATTCCTTCGATCCAGCCAGTAAGTAATAAAAATTTAAAACGTGTTGCATCTGGGTTTGGCTATAGAATTGACCCACTTTACAAAGACTATAGATTACATGCTGGATTAGATTTTTCAGCACCAATAGGAACTCCTATTTATGCAACTTCAGACGGGGTGGTTCAAGTTGCAGGATTTAATACAGATGGTTATGGCAATAAGGTAGTGATCAATCACGGGTATGGCTATCAAACTTTATATGGACACATGGTGAGGGTTAAAGCTAGGGTAGGACAGTCTGTTAAGCGAGGGGAAGTAATTGGTTATGTAGGAAGCACCGGGAAAAGTACAGGAGCGCATTGTCATTACGAGGTAATTAAGCGTGGTGCAAAAGTAGATCCAGTGTATTATTTTTATAATGATTTAACGCCTGCACAATTTGATCGCTTGTTAAAAGCCGCTGCAGCAAACAAACAAAGCCTAGACTAGATGGATCCTGAAATAATGCAATATCTGAATCGTATTATGAACAGCATTGGCATTGTTTTTTTATGGATGATGTTGAATACCACTTTTGGTATTATGTGGGGGTATGCATTTGTCCAAAAAAACTGGGAGCTTGGTAATATTTTGTATTATATTTTTTTAGTGAGCAGTTGTATCGGTCTTTTTTATGTCCTTTATAAAATCTGGGGTAAGCCGGTTGGTTTTAAAAGGCATTAACTACTGTGGTCTGCAATTACTTTCCATCCTTTTTTAGTTTTTTTAAGTACAAGTGTAAAGTGACCACTCACATCCCCTATGGTTCTTTTTAATTGCCATTTTCCAATGACAAAATAATGCTCAATACCCAAGGGCTTTATGCTGAGTAGCTCAAAGTGCAATTTCCCCATATGACTTGAGTCTGGATAGCTTTTTTTGTAATTATCTAATGTATTCGTGTAGCCATATTTCGGGCCATTTTTTCCAATAAATACAAGGCTGTCACTTTCCCAGTACCCTACCATAAATAATTCAAGGTTCCCTTTATTCCATGCTTGTTCCTGTGTTGCTAATAAGGCTTTAATGGAAATAACATCCTTATTTTGTGCAAAAATAAGCTGACCTATCAGCATACTTAATACCAATAATATACTTCTCATTATGATTTATTATTTTAAAAAAATAGAATTATTTGAATGCCTTGAAAAGTTATGATAAATAAATCAAAACTCCCTAATTTGTGCTTATGATATACAAGGAGCACTTAAAAAAAGATCCTAAGATGGCGACGTTGATGGAAGCCGATGGATACACTTTAAAAAAGAGAAAGAATACGCCCATTCGTTTAATGGCAAGTATTATAAGCCAGCAGCTAAGCACAAAAGTGGCAAAGATTATCTTTTTAAGATTTCTAGATTTGTATGAAGGGAAAGAGCCCACTTGTGCACAAGTATTGGCGACGTCTCCTGACACTTTGCGTACTATAGGATTGAGTAATGCTAAAGTAAACTACGTGCAAAATGTGGCTCAGTTTTTTACCGATCAGAAAGTAACGGATCGGAAATTATATGGAATGGAGCCAGAAGCGGTGATTGAATTACTAACGCAGATTAAAGGAGTAGGCAGGTGGACTGTTGAAATGTTATTGATGTTTAGCTTAGGACACGAAAATGTGTTTGCAGTAGATGATTTAGGAATACAGCAAGCAATGATTCAATTGTATAAGATTAAGCATACTACTAAAAAAGAATTACAAACTAAAATGCTTACAAAATCGGCTGGATGGGCACCTTATAAAACATATGCCTGCTTGCATCTTTGGAACTGGAAAGACAATGGTGCGGTTTAAACCGAATTGCGTGCCGCATTAATAATCCCGAACATGGTTCGAGTCAGAAGTTTTTCATAGGATTCCTTCAAAGGAGTTTCAATCATTGGTTCCTGTACTTTTCCTAATGCGTATTGTTGTAAAGTGAGCAGTGGCAAAACAATTCGGTCTCTTAATAAAATGGATTGCTTCCCAATTGCATCTCCCTCCATTAAACTTTTTCCGTTGTTGAGGGCTAAATATAATTGCGCAGTTAGTGTAAACTCGGCCTGAATGGTATTCCAAATAGGGCTATATGTTGGATCTGAATCAATGTACTTAGTAATCGCAAAATTAGATTTCACCATACTCATCATACTATTGTCAATGAGTGTTCTGAAAAAAGTAATATTGTTAAACAAGGTTTGTACCTGATCCCATTGTCCTTTTTCTTTTAATACTTTTAAAGCAGTACCTACGCCGTAAAAACCAGGTACATTTTGTTTTAATTGACTCCAGCTTCCTACAAAGGGAATTGCTCTTAAATCCTCAAACTTTAAGGTGTTGTCGGCTCCTCTTTTTGCGGGCCTGCTTGCGATATTACTTTTACTATAATAATTAAGGGGACTATACTTTTGTAAATAAGGCAGGAAAAGGGGGTTCGCTTTTAATTGTTGGTAGGCCTCAAAGCTTACAGCGCCAAGTGACTCTAAAATGGCTCGGTCTTGTTCGGATAGTTGCAACTTAGTATCTGAGAATAACTCATGCCTTACCCCTGCGCTTAATAATTGTTCTAAATTATATTGAGCCGATTGGATGGTTCCAAAATTAGAGGTGATAGTTTGCCCTTGAACTGTTAATTGAATCTCTTCATTTTCGATTTGATTTCCCATGGATGCATAAAACTGATGTGTTTTTCCGCCACCTCTGGATGGGGGGCCTCCACGGCCATCAAAAAATTTAACTACGATATTGTGTTTTCTTGAAATCGATGTCAATACTTCTTTTGCTTTAAAGATGCTCCAGTTTGCTTGTAAATACCCTCCATCCTTAGTGCCATCACTAAAGCCTAACATAATAGGTTGTTGATGCCCGCGTTCGCTTAAGTGTTTTGCATAATTGGTATTGGCATAAAGGGTATGCATGATTTTTTCTGATGCAGCTAAGTCGTCAATCGTTTCAAACAATGGAACGATGTCCACTTTGCTTAATGCCTCCTCCCACCCACACAATCTAAATAATGCATATAGTTCAATGACGTTTAATGCGGACTGGCAATTGCTTATTATGTATCTATGACATCCTGCTTCGCCATTCATGGCTTGCACTTTTTGGATTGCATATATACTTTCAATGGTATCTCTTGTTATGGTTTCGCTAAAACTACTCGGCTCAATTTTTCCTTGTATATTTTGTAATATTTCAATTTTAGCGGCTGCTGTTAAATGGTCATAATCGGCTGGTAAAAAACCGGTGCCTGTTTGTTTTTTAAGGGTATCATTTACATCCATTAAAACAGCATGGTGAATGCGACTATCTTGTCTAATATCCAATGACGAAAAATGAGTGCCAAAAATGCGCACTTTGTTTAGTAAACTATCTAAACGACCAAGGTATAAGGAATGATCCTCGTCAATCAGTTTTTTGCGTATGGTAGTAAGGCAGCCTATGATTTCTTCTGCAGTAATGGGCTTACTGACATCTGGCCTAAACACATTTTCATATAAGCGAGTTTCGAGTGAGGTAAGTAAAACATCTACTCCCGAAAATGTCAATTTTCTTTTTAATTTTCTTACATCTCTATAATAACAAACAACAATACTGCTTCTTAATGCCTCTGCTACTTTGATAGTGGTAGCTGCATTCACAAATGGATTGCCATCTCTATCCCCGCCGGGCCAAAAGCCTAACTCTATGAATGGATTGCTGCTTTCAAAATCATTGCCAAATACCTCCTTTACAATAGTGTTGTAAATATTCCCAACAGCATAATAAAACACATTTTCTAGATACCACATCAAATTCAATGCTTCATCGGTAGGAGTGGGTTGTTTCTTGTTAAAAAAAGGAGTCAATCCAAGTTGCTGAATATATTGGTTGATGGTATTAAAATCGTTCTTCCCAATTGCCTCGCCCATGTCATGAATAATACCTAATACATTTGCCGGATAAAATTGTGTAGGATGTGCAGTTAGTACAATACGCACTTTAAAATCTTTCAGCTTTCTTTTTAACGATTCGGTTTTGCCGCTAAACTCTGATTCTCTGATTAAGGACCTCAAACTACCTGGACCTTCCATATCATTCACAGAAGTAAATGCAGCGTCTTCAATGGCATCAAAAAGTACTACCTGTCTTTCCATGTATTGAACATACTTAAACAAGTGATCTATTTTTTCTTTCTCTGACTCGACAACTGTATGTTGTTTAAAAAAAGAATCAATAATTTCTGTTGGTGATTTGCTTTTCGAAAATCCTTCTTCACAGGTTTGTAATAATATGGGTAGTAATGCGCCAACATTTGCGATTCCTGAATAAGGAAGTGCAGCAAATAAGCTATTATAAATAATGTATTTATCAGATACATTGCTTCTAAATTGCGGAGTGTGATTGTTAGCGCTTGCCATAGTTGTAACTTAAAGATAATACAATTAATGCATGCAATCGTTGAAACCCTTACCCACGTTGATTCCTAATGAATGTTCGTTTAAATAGTAGTCGTCGCTAAAAAAGTAGGATATTTAATATCATGATAAAACGCAAAGGTCCAACTTTCAATTTTGCCTAAGTCCCACCATAATTGTCGCCATTCCATGGATTTTTTTCCATCTAAATCATACTTCGCTACAAATTTTGATTTCATTTGTTGTAGTTGAGGCGCTACATCTCCTCCAAAGAAAAATGTAGTATCTCCTTCCTTGATCCAGGCGGCCTGGTGATATAAACTATGCCCAGCCGTTAACTGATAGTGTATTAAGTTGTCAATCGTACCCTGGTCCTCGGTCAGCCATTCAACGCCACTGAATGCTGCTAATAGTTCAACTTGATCACTCAGATAGGAGGCGCTTTGGCCGCTCACTGCTAAATCAAATTCTCTTTTTTGAATGTAATACTTTGCATAAGGAAAGCTTATAAAGCGTTCTTGATGTATTGGGTGAACATAACTCATTCCACCTGCATGGTCCTTATGTAAATGACTCATAAATACCTTGGTTACACTAGATGGGTCAATTCCTATTTTCATTAAATTATCGTGTATTTGCAAGATGCCTTCTTTGTTTAAATAGCCAAGTCCTGTATCAAATAGAATAATATCATGATCAGTGACTACTACAAACGGCTGTATCTCCACTAGGATACTTCCTTTGGGTCTATTCTGTAATTCCTCTAAACTTGCGTCAAACGGAACAAAAACCTTTGATTGATCTATTGTGAAACTGCCTTCGGAAAGAGGGTAAATGCGCATGGGGCAAAAATAAGCATTAACGTAGCACCATCTGCCTGTCGGCGTCTAATCTTAATAAAATAAACACGAGAATTGTAAATGTTAATAAAGACGAACCGCCATAACTAATCAATGGCAAAGGAATACCTACGACAGGGAAAAGTCCGATAGTCATGCTAATATTAACCGCAATGTGAAAAAAGAAGATACCCACTACACTATATGCATATACACGGGAAAAAGTACTTCTTTGTCTTTCGGCAATACGAATGAGTCTAAATAAGAAAAATAAATACAACCCTAAAAATATAAAAGTACCCACAAACCCAAATGCCTCCCCGAGGGAAGTGAATATAAAATCGGTATGTTGCTCAGGTACGTATTTTCCTCTTGTTTGTGTACCTTTTAAAAAACCTCTTCCCCAAAAACCACCTGATCCAATTGCAATCTTACTTTGCTTTACATTATAATCATCTGGTTTCCTACTTTTTTTTGCACCCGCTGC
>CALPKD020000084.1 GCA_943324055.2 Chitinophaga pinensis | reverse complement strand
TTTAATGATGGTGCTTTTGAAGTATTTACTGAAAAGGCAAGTAAGCCTTTACACGCATTGTTCTTAGAGCAAGACAAACCATTAACTTTTGGAGCAAATGGAGAAATGGGTTTACGTTTTGATGGCTTACGTCCTGAAGTAGTTACGATCGGCGAAAAATATAGCGCAGATGATTTATGGATTCATGATGAAAAAGATTTTTATAAAGCACAAATATTAACACGTTTATTTGATAATCCTTCTGAGCCTGGTGCAGTATTCCCTCGTCCGTTTGGTGTGTTCTATACCAACGACCGTCCGGTGTATGAAGATATGATGGCATTGCAATTAGAAGAAGCAATGACTAGCAAAGGAATGGGTGACTTAGATAAATTAATCCGTGGTAGAGAAACATGGGATATTAAATAATTTATAGATCAATATAATTTCGTCGAAGGGCTGTCATTACCATGGCGGCCCTTTGTTTTACGTGTAACTTTTTAAATACGCGGTCCCGATAGCCGTAGATGGTGTAAACACTTTTAGCTAGGGCTATCGCAATTTCCTCATAGCTCAAATCCTTACTACACTGCTGAATAAAATTAATTTCATTTTGCGTGAGCGGGGAAGCGTTGTAGTTTAAGTCACTGATATTTATTTCTCCCAATACATTACTCGTTATTAGCTTTGCCTTGTCTGCAGATAAATTAAAACGGGTTCGGGTGCGTACACATTTTTTTAAATCAATCAAGGGCTCGTCCGTAAAAAATATTCCATTTAATCCGTGTTTCATGAGGTAGCATATTACTTTCATAAATGTTACATCTGATTTTAGTAAAATATACGTGTGTGAATTACTAGCTTTAACTGCTTTGATTACTTTAAGTATCTGTAGGTAATTATAACTATCTGCAATGATACACAAGTCGGGCGGCTGTTTGATTTGTTGATAGTAGTTGCAACAATCCGCTACCTGTGCACCGCTATATATTACCTTACAACTTTCCTGCTTTTCGATGGCTAACTGAAACGCTTCCCTCGTCAGTAATTTTTCTTCGATATAAGTGATGGTAAACATGGGCGCTTGTTTACACAAATTAAAAGGAAACAAGTTGTAATAAAAATGGGTAATTTTGCACAATACATTTTATGCTAATTAGTATCCATCCCACAAATCCTCAGCCCAGACAGCTTTCTATGGTGGCCACCTGTTTGGAGAAAGGCGGAATCATTGCTTACCCAACAGATACCATCTATGGGCTAGGCTGTTCAATTTTACGTCCTGATGCCATTGAGAAAATTTGTGCAATAAAAAAAATTAAACCTGATAAAGTAAATCTGAGTTTTATCTGCGCTGACCTAAGTGATTTGAGTACCTATGCGAAAGCAATTGATAATTCTTTATACAGAATTTTAAAAAAACTATTGCCTGGCCCGTATACTTTTATCTTACCTGCTAGTAAAGAAGTCCCAAAGATTTTACAGAATAAGAAAAAAACGATTGGACTGCGTATTCCCGATAATAATATTGCACTTTCTATTATTCAAACCTTAGGGCATCCCATTTTGTCTACTTCTTTCCCTGGAGATAATATTGAAGACTATACCGATCCTGAAATTATTTTTGAACAATGGGGTAAACAGGTGGATATGGTAATAGATGGTGGTATTGGTGGCGTTATCCCGTCTACGGTAGTGGATTGCACTGGTGAGGAGCCCTTATTGATTCGCCAAGGTGCTGGTGCTTGGGAATACTAATTACGTATTTATGCTGTTGGAAGTATTTTAAAACTTTTTCGATGTTCAAAGCAAAGTCCATGTTGCGCAATTGCCGCTCGATGTAGTGCTGTGCCATACCCTTTGTTTTTATCCCAACCATACTTTGGATATTTTAAATGTACCTTTTCCATATAGGTATCTCTTGCTGTTTTTGCAAGGATACTAGCTGCAGCAATATGCGCATACTTGCCATCGCCCTGGATGATGGTTTGGTGGGGTATCTTTTTATAAGGATAAAATCGGTTCCCGTCAATGGCAATATACTTAGGGCGCTTTTTTAATTGATCCAACGCTAAGTGCATACATTTTATGGATGCTTTTAAAATATTTGAATTGTCAATTTCAGCTGCAGTTTGCGAAGCAATTGCCCAGCTAATGGCTGCTTCCTTTATTATAGGGGCGAGCAGGTTCCTTTGTTTTTCGGTTAGCTTTTTACTGTCATTTAAAAGTGGATGGTAAAAGTCCTTTGGAAGGATTACTGCAGCAGCAAATACAGGTCCTGCATAGCAACCGCGGCCAGCTTCGTCACAGCCAGCTTCTAGCAATAGGTCCTGATAATGGTTTAATAAATGTGGCAATACTTTAAGTTTAGTGATCCAATAAGTGCTGATTTTTGTTGAACCAAACACGCTTAGATCCTGTAAATTTCAAGCATATTGGGGAGAAAGCAAAATCAAACTGCTACCTTTGAGGTCCTTATTATAAACAGTCAACCTGCATATGGAACTAAACGATTATAAATCAACAAAAGTAGCCAATTGGTTATTGTTAGGCGTTGCAATGACAGTGATTCAAATTGCACTAGGTGGCATTACTCGATTAACGGGAAGCGGATTGTCTATTACCGAATGGGATGTTGTTACAGGTACACTACCGCCAATGAGCGAGACAGCTTGGCAAGCCTTGTTTGCAAAATATAAAAATACGCCTCAGTTTCAGTTACTTAATTTTGATTTTACACTTTCTAATTTCAAATTCATCTTTTTTTGGGAATGGTTTCACCGCTTGTGGGCGCGTACCATTGGCTTGGTTTTTGCTTTTGGGTTTATTTACTTTTTAACAAAAAAGTATTTTCAACCTAAAATGGTTAAGCCCTTAGTGATTTTATTTTTATTAGGTGCACTTCAGGGTGCGATTGGTTGGATCATGGTAGCGAGTGGTTTACAAGGAGATGCAGTGTATGTAAAACCAACCCGTTTAGCACTTCACTTTATTTTTGCTTTAGGTTTACTTTCCTACACCTATTGGTTTGCACTTTCACTTAAAGTAAAACCGTTAGACACTACGAATTCTAAAACAAGTGGTATGATTAAATGGATTCGTACTGGCGCTTGGATAATTGTCGTTATTTTATTTTTCCAATTTTTATACGGGGCTTTAATGGCTGGTCATAAAGCAGCTAACATAGCGAGCACCTGGCCCACTATTAATGGGGAGTGGGTGCCGACCAATTTAATGGGTAAGGACTCTTTTTTCTTAAATGCAATTGACAATCCAATTTGGATTCATTTTGTTCACCGTGGCTTAGCATATATTTTATTGATTGTACTTTATTTCTGGAACGCTAAATTATTAAAAGTGAACGGGAATAAATTTTGGAATACTATTAGGTTACTGCCTGTGGTACTTGTACTTGTGCAAGCTACGTTGGGAATTTTGTCACTCGGGTTGAGTGTAAAAATTGTACCAGGTGTTTGGGCGGGTTTTGAATGGGTTGCACAAACCCATCAGTTGGTAGGCATGTTGCTATTATTATCTATGATGAATGTTTTGTACATGACTAAAAATAGCGAAGTAGCAGTTGCATAGTGACTAATTATAGAATGAGTAGTGTCATAGTTTTTTAAGGGTGTTTGCATGACCTTTGTTTTGTTTGAATATTGTATTTTTAAATTAATGGGTGAATAAAGTTATTTTTTATGAATAGAGATATTGCTGACATACGTCGTGACTATCAATTGGCTTCCTTGGACGAAGCGAATTCGGCTGAACATCCAATGGATCAATTTACACAATGGTGGGATGCGGCCATCGAATCTAATATTGATGAAGTGAACGCCTTTGTATTGTCAACGGTTAAACCCAATGGAGCGCCCGCTTCCCGTGTTGTTTTATTAAAAGGGTACACGCCAGCCGGCTTTGTTTTTTTTACTAATTACGAAAGTGCAAAAGGGCAGGAAGTTGCAGCACATCCTACCGTAGCGGTTAACTTTTTTTGGAAGGAACTAGAACGTCAAGTGCGCATTACAGGAACTATTAAAAAAGTAAGTGCGGAAGAAAGTGCAGAATATTTTCATTCAAGACCAAGAGGAAGTCAGATAGGCGCTTGGTCATCCCCACAAAGTAGAATTATTCCTGACCGATCTTTTTTAGAAGACTTAGTTGCAGAGAACACCGAAAAATATAAAGAGGGCATCATTCCATTGCCTCCAGATTGGGGCGGTTATATTATTCATCCTACTGAAGTGGAATTTTGGCAAGGACGCAGTTCGCGTTTACATGATCGCCTACAATATACTTTACACGCCGACGGACATTGGGTTAAAGTTCGATTAGCACCTTAATACATTTTAGTTTCATTCTTTTTCCAGCTTTCTGGTATTTTTATCTTGTAACCTGTTAAGCTGATAATTTCTTGCTGTAGTTGGGATGCAACTAATTTCTTTCTTCCAATTACAAATGAACCCTTTGCTGCGATTGCTAAAACTTTATTATGCCTTTTGGGTGGAAATGCAATCATGACTCTTTTGTCTTTAAAAATAGTGTGTACTTCTCTTATTGGCGGAACTAAATCAGTATCTCCAGATATCAACATAGCAATATCATATTCGTTTTTATAAGCATCAATTATTATAGCAGTTGCTATATTTACATCTGTCATATTCTCCTTCGCAGATTTCCAAACATGACCGCATCTTAAACATTTTACATTTCCATCTTGATAATTTCCGTAAATTATTTTTACTCCAATACTATGCAGCGCATCAATATATAAGGATTGCCTTTTTTGTTTTTCCGGGTTATTACTAACTCTGCTAGTAAAATATTTTACCTCTGTTAATACTTGACTGGGTTTTAATAAATTTTCAACCAACAGTTTCAAATTAAGCCATTTACAATAATCAAAACCAGCCTCTACCATCCCAAAATATAAATTGAATCCATCTATATAAGCAATGACTTTTTCTTTTCTTTCAAAACTATTCTCCATTTGTCAAATAAATTAATATACATTTGTAGTATTGAACCGCACCAAGGATAGTATCCTCGGTCCGACGCCTCCAATCGGAGGCGTTTCTTTTTTATAAAGTTCTATTTTCACATCCACTTAATTACCCTTTTTGTTTAAAAGTTATTCGTTCGTTTTTTTTCTAACAGTTTTCATTACTAGTTTAAAAAAAAATAGACCACTCGAATGAGTGGTCTATTTTTTAAGATGCTTTAAGTCGAAACTATAAATAGTTAATCGTGATTACTTTACTTTTCTAGCAATTACTTTTTTAGCAGCTTCTACAATATTTGGAGTATCCAAACCGTACTTAGCCATTAATTGATTAGGTGTTCCGCTTTCTCCAAAAGTATCTTGCGTACCAATATATTCAATTGGAATAGGGAAATGCTTAGCAGCAACTTGTGCTACTGAATCACCCATTCCACCAATTACATTATGTTCTTCGGCTGTTACAGCACATCCTGTTTTTTTAATACTTTCCACAATAGCATCTACATCCAATGGCTTAATAGTATGCAAGTTGATTACTTCAACGCTGATCCCTTCTGCTTCTAATAGCTTTCCTGCTTCAATCGCTTTCCATACTAAATGCCCACAAGCAAAAATTGTGATGTCTTTCCCATCACTTAATTTTTGCGCCTTGCCGATTACAAAATCAGATCCGTCTTCCTTTGTAAAGTTTGGCCATTTTGGACGACCAAAACGTAAGTAAACTGGTCCATTGTAATTAGCAATTGCTTTAGTCGCTGTTTTAGTTTGATTAAAATCACATGGTACCACAACGGTCATGCCTGGCAACATTTTCATTAATCCAATATCTTCTAATATTTGGTGTGTTGCACCATCTTCGCCCAACGTTAATCCTGCGTGAGATGCACAAATTTTTACATTCTTATCTGAGTAAGCAACACTTTGTCTAATTTGATCATACACTCTTCCTGTGCTAAAACTGGCAAAAGTAGTTGTATATGGAATTTTACCACCAATCGTTAAACCAGCAGCTATGCCAATCATATTTGCTTCTGCAATTCCTACTTCAATAAAACGATCCGGAAATTCTTTAATGAATGGTCCTAATTTAAATGAACCAGCTAAGTCAGCTGTTAATACAACTACCTCGCTGTTTTCTTTTGCAAGCTCATGAATACCTTCACCAAAACCACCACGGGTTTCTTTCTCATTCATTGCTACGATATCTTTTACGTTCATAGGGTTGTTATTATGCTTTTTGAAAGCAGTAAATTGATTTATAATTAGTTTTCAAAAGTAGAATAGAAATAAGGAGTCTTTGCTTCAAACTCTGCACTACAGGTATCTACCATTTTATATACTCTCGTAATACCTAATGCTTTTCGCTTTTCATAT
>CALPKD020000083.1 GCA_943324055.2 Chitinophaga pinensis | reverse complement strand
TATTGCAGTTGCGCAAAAAGTAGAAAAGCTGATTGAAGCAAATGGCACTGTTTTGGCAAATGATTTCGTTGAAATTCACCCAGAAATTAATGGGAGAGTTGTGTTTTTGCAAATTCCAGAAGGAAAATTTGTGAAAGCCGGCACTGTTTTGGCTAAATTAAATGATGCTGACTTGCAAGCACAATTAGAGAAGATAAAAGTGCAATTAGAATTAGCACAAATAAATGAGCAACGAAACAAGCAGTTGTTAAATGTGAGAGGTATTAATCAAAGTGATTATGATATTTCATTACAACAAGTTAAAAGCTTAAAAGCAGACATGGCCTATACGCAGTCATTAATTGATAAGACTGTAATTAAAGCACCATTTGCTGGTCAACTAGGATTAAGACAAATAAGCGTCGGGGCATTTATTAATAGTACGACCACTATTGTTACGATTCAAAAAGTAGATCAACTAAAAGTAGATTTTACCTTACCTGAGGCAAACCAGTCATATGTCAACGTTGGCAAAAATATAACGGTAGTTGGAAGTGGAAATGAAGCTGTTAAATTAAACGCAGTGATTATTGCAATTGAGCCGCAAGTAATTGCTAGTACAAGGAATATTAAAGTACGTGCGTCATTAAAAGGTAAATTATTGCCAGGGGCCTATGCCAAAGTGTACTTAGGCGAAAGCAAGCAAAAGCCAAGTATCATGGTCCCGTCTAATATTATCATTCCTGATTCTAAAAATAAGCAAGTGGTGTTGGTGAAAAATGGCCAAGCTAAATTTGTAAATGTAGAAACAGGCTATAGAACTGAATCTGCGGTGGAAATCACAAGTGGTTTAACCGCTGGAGATAGCATTGTAGTTGCTGGCATGTTGTATGTGAGAGACGGTAGTGTATTAAAAATTGGCAAGACTATTTCACTAGTTAATATTAAAAAGTAGGTTTTAAAAACGCATTACATAGATGAATATATCTGAACTTTCGCTAAAACGTCCGGTACTTGCTACCGTAATGAATGTAGCCCTAATTATTTTTGGATTAGTAGGTTTTTCTTTTTTAGCATTGCGCGAATACCCAGCGATTGACCCTCCTATTATTTCTGTTCAAACATCTTATACTGGAGCAAATTCCGAAGTAATTCAAAGCCAAATCACAGAACCACTCGAAAAAGCGATTAATGGGATTCCTGGTATTAGAACAATTAATTCTTCTAGCACTGTTGGTAATTCAAGTATCACTGTTGAGTTTAATTTAGGGGTCAACTTGGAAACAGCAGCAAATGATGTTCGGGATAAAGTAAGTCAAGCTATTCGGAGTTTGCCAGAAGATATTAGTAGTCCACCAGTGGTATCAAAGGCCGATGCAAATTCGGACTTTATTATCATGTTAACTTTGAGGAGTAAAACTAAGGGTCTTTTGGAATTAACGGAGTATGCCGAAAATGTTTTACAACAACGCTTCCAAACGATAGATGAAGTGAGTAGTGTGGGTGTTAGGGGTAAACGTATGTCAATGCGCATCTTTCCTAATACGGATCAATTAAACGCTTATGGGATTGCTTTTAATGATATACAAATTGCGTTAAATAAGGAAAACGTGGAGTTGCCAGCAGGACGTATTTACGGCAACAAATCGGAATTTATTATTAGAACATTAGGTCGTTTAACGTCTGAGGCTGATTTTAGAAACATCATTATTAAGCAAGATGCAAATGGTATTGTGCGGATCGGAGATATCGCTAAGGTAGAATTAGGTCCCGAACAAGAAGATCAGGGTATTTACTTTAATGGTGTTCCGGTGGTGATGTTATCTATTTCTCCTCAACCGGGCGCGAATCAAATCAAAATTGCAGATGAGTTTTATAAAAGATTGGAGGAGGTTAAAAAACAAAACAAATCAGACATCGAATTTTTCGTACCCATCGATAACACTAAAAATGTAAGAAAAGCATTGTCTGAAGTAAAAGAAACGATTGTTATTTCATTTGTATTAGTGGTATTAGTCATCTTTTTCTTTTTTAGAAACTGGCTTATAGCCATTCGTCCATTAATTGATATCCCCATTTCATTGATTGCCACTTTCTTTATTATGTACTTGGCAGGCTTCTCTATTAATGTATTGACTTTATTAGCAATCGTACTTGCAACGGGATTGGTTGTGGATGATGGTATTGTCGTAACAGAAAATATTTTTAGAAAACTAGAGGAAGGTTTGTCACTCAAGGATGCGGCAAGGGAAGGAAGTAAAGAAATTTTCTTTGCAGTCGTTTCAACCTCCATCACATTGGCGGTAGTGTTTATGCCGGTGATATTTTTACAAGGTTTTGTAGGCTCTTTATTTAAAGAGTTTGGTGTGGTGGTGGCAGGAGCAGTGCTGGTCTCGGCATTTGTTTCACTCACCATTACTCCAGTACTAAACGTGTATTTGAATAGGAAGGACGGTAAGCAAGGGAAGTTTTATGAAAGAACAGAACCTTTCTTTAAAGGCATGGAGAACGGGTATAAAAATTTGTTACAAAAATTCATGAAGGTACGTTGGATGGCATGGGTAATCGTATTGGCATGTATTGCAATGATATTTGTAATTGGAAAAAATATTCAAAGCGAATTAGCACCTATGGAGGATAAAAGTTCGGTGCGTTTTTCCATGACGGGCGCCGAAGGAACAAGTTATGAGGATATGAGAATAGACTTATTAAAGGCAATCAAGCTAATGCAGGATTCTATTCCGGAACATGCATTTACTTGGGGAAGTGTTCCTGGTTTTAGTAGCTCTGGTGGAGCAAACTCTGCGTCTGGTCGATTAGGCATGGTAGCTCCCGATGAAAGAAAAAGAACTCAATCCGAAATCGCAGCTGATTTAAACAAAAAGTTTAAGAAATTTAAAAATGTAAGAGTGTTTTCGGTAGAGGAACAAACGATATCGGTGGGAATGCAATCAAGAGGTTCCTTGCCTGTACAGTTTATCATACAAAATTTAGATTTCCAAAAAATCAAAAATATATTACCTGCATTTTTGGAGGCAGCAAAAAAGGATAAGACTTTTCAAAACATAGATGTGAATTTGAAATTTAATAAGCCTGAATTGGATTTAACAATTGACCGTATGCGTGCAAAGGATTTAGGCTTGTCTACTGCTGATGTATCACAAGCTTTGCAGGCTGCATTTAGCGGTGCCCGATCTGCGTATTTTATTATGAATGATCGTCAATATGAAGTGATCACCCAAGTGCCAAAATCAGATCGTAATACCCCATCTGATATCAATAAATTGTATATTAGAAATAGTAGAGGGGAAAGTATTCCAATTTCAAGCGTACTTAGTATTCAAGAAAATAGCAATCCTCCTAATTTATATCACTATAACCGTTTTAATTCTGCTACCGTTTCCGCCTCTTTGGCAGAAGGCAAGACAATTGGGGATGGCGTAAAAGCGATGGAAGCAATTGCTAAATCTCAACTAGATGAATCTTTCCAAACTGCCTTAAGTGGTCCGTCAAGAGATTTTAAAGAAAGTGCTTCGAATACTTCACAAGCATTACTGCTTGCATTGATTTTGATTTATTTAGTATTGGCTGCTCAGTTTGAAAGTTTCACTGATCCATTTATTATAATGGTTACCGTACCGTTAGCAATAGCAGGTGCATTATTATGCTTATGGTTATTCAATCAAACCTTAAACATATTCTCTCAAATTGGAATTATCATGCTAATTGGCTTAGTGACAAAGAATGGAATTTTGATTGTGGAATTTGCGAATAAAAAGAGAGAGTCTGGATTGGACATTAAAGCCGCTGTGTTAGAAGCTGCTTCACAAAGGTTGCGTCCTATCTTGATGACAACTTTAGCGACTGCTTTAGGAGCGATGCCTATTGCGATTAGCTTAGGTGCTGCAGCAACAAGTCGTAAGCCATTGGGAACCGTAGTGGTGGGAGGACTTTTATTTTCCTTAATGCTTACCTTATTTGTAATCCCTGCAGTATATACCTATTTATCAAGCAAGCACAAACGTCACGTGAATTAGTGAATGTTACTATTATTTAAAAAGCCTTCCCGATAAATCGGGAAGGCTTTTTTTTAGACTAATTTTTTATAATTTTCGAAGCAATAAATGCTTCCGTTTCTTTTTCTACACCAAGTACGTCCTTTGATAAAATTGGAGATGCTAAAACATGGTTGCCTGTATTAGGCATCGCCTTTAATATTTTTAAACTATCTGGGGTTGCAATACGCGCAAACATTTTTTGAATTGCACTTACTTTAACCACGTTGTCCTGATGTGCTTCATCTTTATAATAATATAGTGCCAATACGGGTTGGTTTATTTTTTTAAATAAATCTTCGTTCATAGTTGCTTCCATTAAATTTTGCAATGCAACAACAGCTTCGAGTCTATAATGTGTGTTCCAATATTTTGGATATGCGGAGTCGGTATACATCACATTTACATACTTTCCTTTTTTTACCAACCGGCCAATTTGTAAGCCCCAAGGATTGTTTAAAAGGGGAGCAGCAGGGTTATTGACTTCAATATTAGGTGAGTACATAACGAGTCCTGCGATTTCGGGAAAACTAGCTGCTAGTTGTAGGGATAAGGTGCCTCCTGTTGAAGTACTCATTACAATTACCTTTTTGCCAATTTTTTTTCCAATTGCATAAGCTTGCTTTGCAGACTCCCAATATTTTTCAGCAGTAAGATTTATCATTTCTTCGGTTGTGTCAATCCCGTGTTCTGCGAGTCTCGCTAAGTATAAATTGCATTTAAACTTTTTTGCAATTTGTTGATGTACCGGATCTCCTTCCATTTGGCTTGCACTAAAGCCAGGCAAGTAAACAATTGCGTATTCGGTAGGCTGATGCGTACTATCTGTCCAAATTATTTTTGCTTCGTTGTTTGGTTTAAGCCGATGTGTTTTTTCGTTGGAGTCCACATAGTTACTCACGTTATTCCCAACCAAAGGAAGTACATTATCAAAAACTGGCTTATTGGGCTTAGGTCCCATAAAATAGAGGACGACTAGTGAAATAGTGAGCACTAGTATGATTTTTAAAGCACGCATAAAGTATAATTTGTATTAAAGCTAACTATTTTACATATCCCATAAAAAATATTTTGCGTACCTTGATTGCCTAAAACGAAGCCATGTCTAACCAAAGATTTCTATCCCTCGATGTATTTAGAGGTATGACAATTTGCTTGATGATCATTGTGAATACACCAGGTGACCCTGCTAGCACTTTTGCCCCATTCTTGCATGCTAGTTGGAATGGTTTTACGCCAGCGGATTTGGTATTCCCTTCCTTTTTATTTGCAGTCGGTAATTCGATGAGCTTTGTACTTCCTAAATGGGAAAAAGAGAATAATTCAACTGTCGTATTCAAAATTTTAAAGAGAACACTCGTAATATTTCTATTAGGTTATTTAATGTATTGGTTCCCCTTTACTGGGCCCATTGGCAATACACGAATTTTAGGAGTGCTGCAAAGAATTGCTTTATGCTATGGAATAGGATCGATTATCGCGCATTACATGCATGAGCGTGTGATTATGATTTTATCTGGGATTATCCTGCTTGCCTATTGGTATCTTACTATGAAATTTGGTACACCTGGCGATCCTTTAAGTATTGCTGGTAACGCAGTGCTTAAATTTGATACTTGGTTTATGGGGGCAAATCATATGTACCATGGCGAAGGGATTGCATTTGATCCAGAAGGTTGGTTAAGTACTTTGCCTGCTATTGTGAATGTTTTAATTGGTTTTAGAGTGGGAAGGTTTATTCAAGAAAAAGGGAAAACCTATGAAGGATTAACCCTTATGATTATGTGGGGTGCAGGTTTTGTGTTCCTGGCATTTATGTGGAACTATTTATTCCCAATTAATAAAAATTTATGGTCTAGCTCCTTTGTTATGTTGACCGTTGGGTTAGATATGATTATTTTAGGCACCATAATATATAGAATCGAATTGCAGAGACAATTGCAGTTTTCCAGCTTTTTTGAAGATTTTGGCAAGAATCCATTGGTCATTTATCTCTTTTCAGAGTTATTAGTTGTTTGCTTAAACCTTATTCAGGTAGGGGATCAGTCCCTATTTGAATGGATTTTCCAGCATGGATTCTCTTATTTTACCCCTTATTGGGCTTCGATGGCTTTTGCAGTTTCGTTCATGTTTGTTTGCTGGCTATTGGGTTATATATTAGATAAATATAAAATATATATAAGAATTTAGGGCTTATCAATCCTTTTTCCCCTTTTGTTTTTTTTAGGACTGTAAACGGCGTACCTTTGCAGCCTCAAAACAGTACATGGAAATAAGAAACATCGCTATTATCGCCCACGTCGATCACGGTAAAACTACCTTGGTGGATAAAATTTTACACGC
>CALPKD020000082.1 GCA_943324055.2 Chitinophaga pinensis | reverse complement strand
TAATTCTTGCGCTATAAACCCAGCAGTCAATTCTTTTGAAATTTTGGAACCGTCGGACGTATTGTTATTATACCATTCACGCTTATCCCAATTAAACATTCTAGGTTTTAGAGATTTTATAAAATCAAGCCCAACTGTTAAATTTTGAATGTTTTTCTTATCACGTGCATCAGACAACGCAGTAATAGAGGTTACTTGACTTCTAATAATACTATTACTAGAATTTCCTAATACAATTTCATTCGATACTGCCCCATTACTTGTGGCTGCGTTTGATCCGATAACAATATTATTACGGCCAGTTGTAATTGAATTTCCAGCATGATACCCAATAACGGTATTCAGTTCACCAATAGTATTATTTAGCATAGATGCATCACCAATACTTGTATTGCCAGTTGATAAAGTTGTATTAGAAAGAGTATAAGCTCCAATTCCAACATTGTAAGATGAAGTTCCTGAAATCTTACTTAAAGTTTGAGAGCCAATTGCAATATTATAATCACCAACTGTATTTGCAAGTAATGTGGAATTTCCTATTGCAAGGTTATAAGAACCTGTAGTATTTGAGTTAAGATTATTATAGCCAATAGCTATATCACTTAATCCACTTATATTAGACATTAAAGTTCCCCTTCCTAAGGCTATATTATCCGTACCTGTAGTATTGACTTTGAGGGAATTTGAGCCAATTGCTACATTACGAACTCCTATTGAATTATTAAGTAAACTCTGATAACCTGCGGCAAAATTATCAGATCCAATTGTATTCTGTTGCAGTGCTAAATATCCCAAGGCAATATTATCAACACCAGTTGTATTAAACTTAAGGGCATCTGAGCCAACTGCGATATTACGAACACCTGTCGTATTTGAAATAAAAGCATCATTTCCAAAAACCGCATTAGTATAATTGCTCCCTGCACCAATACCAATCTTAACCCCTGAGATAGTCAAGTCAGCTGTGCTCTCTAAACTTGAAAATATACCAAAACTAGGAATAGAAGTTCCAATTGGAGTATTCTGAATACTCCCTGCTGTAATAGAACCACTTGTATTCACATTTGTCACACTTGTATTACCTAATTGAATTGTGTTACTGTAATTTACTAATGCTTGATACCCAATTGCTGTAGAATTTAAAATATCACCAATCCCTGTATTGTTTGCAAATGCACCTAAATATGTGTTATAAGAACCAGTTGCCAAATTGGTTCCGGAATTAAATCCCATAGCTGTGTTATTATACCCAGTAGTACTATGATATAAAGAATAACTACCCAAACTTGTATTGCCATAACCTTCGGTGTTTTTATATAAAGAAATGTATCCAATGGCTGAATTATGCCCACCTGAAGTATTTTCTTTTAAAGTTTGGTAACCAATAGCTGTATTATTGTCCCCTGTTATATTTGAGAACATTGCGCTATTTCCCATGACCGTATTTTTTTCAATATTATTTGGATCTTTCCCAATTAAAATAGAATTTAGAAGTAAATTATTAGATGCTGAAATAGAAGTGAAAGCACCCAAACTAGGCGTTACACTTCCTATTGGTGTATTTTGAATACTTCCTGCAGTAATAGCACCATTTGTAGTAATATTTGTTATAGAACTATTGCCTAGTTGAATTTTATTACTTCCAGTAGCTATAGCCCCGTAACCTATTGCAATAGCATTTGTGTATGCACCAGCATCAACGTCTGCACCAAAACCAATGGCTACATTATAGCTGCCAGTCAAATTACTACCTAACGCTAATTTACCAACAGCAGTATTACCACTACCAGTTGTATTATTTTGTAACGTCATTACCCCGATAGCCGCATTTCCAATTCCTTCCGTATTTAAAAACATTGATTGAGATCCGAATGCAGCATTATCATACCCTGTAGTAGTTGCATACAAAGCTTTATTTCCAAAAGCCGCATTTGCAATACCAGTTGTATTAGTATAAAGTGCTGCAGCACCAAAAGCGCTATTAAAATTAGCAGTTGTATTCTTAAACATTGCTCCAGCACCAAATGCACTATTAGCAGCACCAGTGGTATTTAACCTTAACGTTTGATCTCCGAAAGCTGAATTATTATAACCATCAATATTTGCAAGCATAGCTTGATAACCAAAAACATTATTAGAATATCCAGTTGAATTATTATACAAAGACTGAATCCCGAATGCATTATTATTCGATCCAGTTAAATTATTATACAAAGACTGCATCCCAAATGCAGCATTATTCGTTCCAGTTAAATTAACAAACATAGCCCAATTACCAAATGCAGCATTATTCGTTCCTGTGGTATTTTGGTATAATGATCTAAAACCAAAAGCATTATTACTCCACCCTGTTGTATTAAAAGCCAATGATTCAGCACCAAATGCACTATTAAAATACCCTGAGGTGTTTAACTTTAATGAATACTCGCCAAATGCAGAATTTCTATAGCCACTAGTGTTACTATTTAGAGCACTAATTCCAAAAGCTGAGTTACTATACCCAGAAGTGTTATTATTTAAAGCGTCAATACCTAATGCAATATTATTAATACCTGTCGTCATTTTAATCCCATTGGCAGTGATAGTTCCATTAATTTTTATCGTTGCAGTTTGTGTTGCACTAGGAGAATTTTGAATATACCCTGTTAAATTAGCAGGTATATCAGATGAAGTTAATGCTCTAAAACTAGGAGCACCTGAAGATCCATCTGGTCCAGCGAAAATAGCATTTGCAGTAGTTGTGATTGTACCTGTTCCTCCATTTGCAATTGCTAAGGTTCCAATTATTTTAGAAGCATCCACATCTGAAATTTTTGCATTGGTAATAGCAGCATCTGCTAATTTTATTGTTGTTATCCCTCCATCCGCGACACTTCCACTAGCCCCATTAGCAGTTACATAATCTTTCACTGCTTTTTGTGTTGGAAATAATAAATCACTTGGAGATAAACCACCTAAATCAGCTGCAGTTGATTTATTAGTTGCATCTTCCTTCAAAGCTAAACTAGTGGCTACATTTGTTGTACTCGCCTTAAGTGCCAAACTTACATTAACATCAGTAGTATTTGCTTTTAATGCAAGTACAGTATTAGTTGCGTAATCACTTAAATCCTGGTCGCCCGTGTTTACTCCTGAAGTATTTGATAGTACTCCTGATAACATTGCATCTGTTACATAATTCTTATTCGTACTTGCAGCAATGTCTGCAGTAGTAGCATCTGCCCCTACTGTAACTAATCCTTTTGAATCGTAAGTAATTTTTGTTCCAACACTTGCTACGATTGCAGTGTTGCCTGCAACAGCTCCCAAGCTTGATAATGTTGGGAGTACTTGGTCACCTGTATTTGTTCCTATAATAGATGCTAATTTATTTTTCTCTACAGTAGTAAAGTCGTTGGTTGATAATTCCTTGCCGGTTACCTTATCCACTTTAACAGCTAAACTTGTCGCAATATCAGAAGAATTTGCTTTATCGTTTATTCTTGAAGACAAGCTTGCAGTATCTCTAGTAATTCGACTACTTAACATGAGTGCGGTATCAGTAACGTTTAGCTTAACTACTAATGCATTATTTAGCCAGGCTTTTTTAGTGTATAGACCAGTATCAGTAATATTTAGTTTTAAATTAAGTGCCGATAACATTCTAGAACTAACCGGTTTGTCAGCATCGGCAGTATTATTAATTTTATCAATTTCTAAATTTGATTTTAAATCACTCAAGCTGTTTGTACCCGTACCCCCCCGAGTAACGGATACAATGCCTGAGATGTTTTCAGCATCAACCGATTTAGCAAAGTGCGCATAGGCAACATACTGGAACTGAGTTGTACCCATTGTGATAAAATTATTTCCCCCAATCGCATCCATTTCTATTTTTAAATATTTCGGAGTATTCTTCCAATTAATAGTTCCAAAATTTCCAACACTCGTTGTAGCTCCTACATCCCCTATTACAACCGTAAATAAACCTTGAGCGTTTGTAGTCAAAGTCCTTGTTTCAGAATATTCAGCGATACCACTTGTACTTCCTTGTAAAATACTCAATCTTACACTAATTTGCTGTGAAGCAATAATAACATTGTTGTTGTTACGCGCTACACCCTGAAAGTTTAATCCTGTTTGTGCGTAACTTGAAATAATTATAAGTGTTAAAAAAAATAACAAACTTATTTTAATACCAAAAAAATTTTTTTGTACTTGATTTAGATTCATAATAAGAAATTATACTTTTATATAAGAGGGCTTAATTTGATATTTTAATAATTTTGTAAACACCTATTTTAGATACACTATTAATTGGCTTAAAATAAATACGCACGTAAAAGACACCATCAGGATAGCCTTGCATTTGTATATTCCTGAAATAACTACTGAAAATTGTGCCCTCATCATGACTATATACAATAGTAGATTTCGCATCAATTAATTGAATTGAAAAGCTTCCTATTTGGTTCATTCTTGCTTGTATATGTAATATGTTGGAAGTAGGATTTGGCCCTATAGTAACCTGGTTCCCGAATACCGAGGGGCCATATTCGTTAATAGCCGTAACAATACCTGAAAGTGGTTGTAAGACGCCCGTATTTAAAACTAATCCACCTGACGAAAAGGGAGCAATTGAAACCCCTTCACCAATACTCCATTCTAATGAGCTTGAAAAACCACCTCCTGTATTTAAAATATGGGGGGTGATGGATTGTGCATGAATTGCAAAAGGGATAAATAATATATATACAAATATATTTATATTTACAAAGAACCTTATAGAGAAAGGGTAATTATAAAGAAGTTTGTTAGAAAAAAAGCTACTGCTAAAAAAGGTCATTGTACAAATAAATGCCAAAAAGAGGCGAAATATTTGTTTCAGAAACGTTTCAAAGTTCAAGAATCTGAATATTGAAACAACTTGTAGGTTATTTTCTAAATAATCGCTCCCCTGCTTCTGCTAAACATATCTAAATATTCAGAAGGACTAACATTCTCGAATTTTTTAAACGCTGCTATGAACGTGGTCGAACTACTAAATCCGGCTTCAGTTGAAAGTGTTTTTATAGTAAAATTGTCAAGATATCCCGCATTAATTTTTTTTGTAATATAACTAATTCTGTATTTGTTTATATAATCATTAAACCTTTGCTTGAAATGCTGGTTAATAATGAACGATAATTCTTTAGCGGGAATTCCCGTTCCAACAGCAATATCACTAATATTGACTCCTTTGAATAGGTAAGGTTTTGATTCAGTAAAATAATTTTCCAATAATTCAATTTCCTTTAAATAATCATCCGTTACAAAGGGTGATTTACTTTGTTGATTCAATAGAGAACCTGATGATATTTCTTGATACTTTAAAAAAGGGAATCCTAATAATACAGTAGGGTGGACTAATAAATAGGAACTAATAACAAAAAAACTAGCAGAAACTAAGAAGCCAGGAATTAAATTTACTAGACTGAAACTAAAAATGGAATTATTGAAAATAATAACTAGCGATAATAATAGAAATGCTATAACAAATAAGGTGGAAGCCCATGTAAACAATTTCAGCCATTTTAAAACGGCTGTAATTTGGTTGTTGATTTCTAGATTATTATTTTCTTTTTTAAATTGTATTATTAATTTCCATTGAAACAGCATGTAAATTAATGTCTGAAATATTCTAAAAAGAAAACTTACAGATTCTGGAAATATACCTGCCTTGTATTTGTATGTTGAATTAAAATCCTTTATAGCAGCTTTTACAATTAAAGATTTTTCTGCAATAGGTAATAAATAAAATGGGATATAATTAATAAAAAATAATAAAAATGGAATGAAGTGCCAAATATCTTGACTTTTGATCTTTTTTTCGTTAAACAAAACAGCGCGTACATATAAGTAAGTAAGTGGGGGGAATAAGTAATTAAGCGGGGCTGCTGTTTTATATAAGTGTGGAATATTTACAATCCAACCATAATAAATTGCTAAGTAAATAATTACGCACCAAACCTCTAATAAAAAGAAAGAAGCTAATAAGATATCAGCATAAGATCTCAATGCATTTTCTTTAAACAACAATAAGTATACAGTTATTAATGCACAAAAAATACTACCAGTATAAAATACTTCAAACATGTCTTTTTATTATTAATTCATTTGCCATAATCATAAAAATAATCATATTGTCCTAGAGTTTTAAATGTATTTTATACATAAAACGATCCTAGAAGTTAGAATTTATTAAAATAAGCCGTTAACTTTAATACCTCAGCCATTTCATATGATGAATAAAAAAGTAAAAAACGCAGAATCGGCCATTTTTGATATAAAAGATGGAGACACGCTCATGTTAGGGGGATTCGGCTTATGTGGTATTCCCGAAAATTGCATTACTGCATTAGTTAAGATGGGAGTTAAAAACC
>CALPKD020000081.1 GCA_943324055.2 Chitinophaga pinensis | reverse complement strand
CTCCTTATTGTTTAGGGGGTAATTCTAAAAACTGTGTGGATTGTTCTTATTTCACTTTAGATGTGATGCAAAATATCTACAATGTGAACTTAAAACGTACTGCAGCTGAACAATACGAACAGAGTACCAAAATTGAGTGGTCTGATTTGAAGGAAGGGGATTTAATTTTCTTTAAAACAGAAGGCCGCCGTACCATAAGTCATGTAGGAATTTATTTAACAAACAATAAATTTGCCCACGCTTCTACAAGTCAAGGTGTTACGATAAGTGACTTGGCGGATCCTTATTGGCAAAAACGTTTATACAGTTTAGGTCGTGTACCTGCCAGTATTAATTAGGGTTTCCTAATTATGTTCTTCCACCGCTTTTATATAGTAATTGCGCTCTAGTTCCTTAATGAATTCAATAATATCAAAGGATTCGTTCGGGAATAGTTTCTTTTGTGGGACATAGTCAATAGGCCTTAAAGCTATTTGACTTCCTAGATAATTAAAGTTTAATGCGAGGTCAAAACCCACAACACAATTTTTCCATTGGTAGGTTAATATTTTTTCGTTCTTGTCAAACGTATAACTGAATATAGGAATCTTCGTAGTCCTTAAATATTGATCAAAAACCTTATCAAAATTAAATTTCCCTTGTACAGAAATATAGTTTTCTATATCCTTAGTATTTACTGTTTTATGATAAAAAGTTTCATTCAATCCAATGAGGATGGATCTGAATAGTTTATCATTATTTATAGCGTGTCGAATTGTGTGTAATAAATTTGCCCCTTTAGGATACATGTCACCATTTCCTTCGTTGTTTACTCCATAGGATCCAATAACTGGACTCCTATTTCCAATGCCTTTTCTGAGGCCAAAGTTATAATCATTGCCAGCGGGTATGCCATAGTAATATTCTGTAAATAAGGTTTCAGAGTAGGTTGTAAAACCTTCATGCACCCACATATCAGCGATATCATTAGTCGAAATATTATTAGCGAACCATTCGTGCCCACTTTCATGTACAATGATATAATCCCATTTCTTACCCCATCCTGATCCTGACAAGTCACGGCCTAGGTATCCATTCATAAATTTGTTTCCATAAGCAACGGCTGATTGGTGCTCCATTCCCAAATGAGGTGCTTGAATTAATTGATAACCATCCTCATAAAAAGGGTAAGCGCCAAACCAATATTCAAATGCTTTTAGCATTTGAGGAACCTGTGTAAATTGTTGCGTTGCTTTTAATGAATCTGATCTTAGCACCCAATAACTTAAATCTAAATTACCCTTCAATCCTTTATAAGTTTCCTTCCAACCTACATAGTCTCCAATATAAGGAATGATTGTATAGTTGTTGATTGGATTTTTAACTTCCCATTTGTAGGTGCTAGTCCCTTTTTTGCTTAAAGTACTTACTAATCGGCCATTGCCAATTGCAATTAAACTATCTGGAACGGTCATTGACAAAGTTGCGCCATTGTCTGGTTCATCAGATTGATGATCCTTACATGGATACCAAACAGATGCACCCAAACCTTGACACGCAACGGACATCCATGGTTTACCATTTTCATCTTTTTTCCAAATCCAACCTCCGTCCCAAGGAGGCTTCACCGCTTCGCGTGGAACACCATGGTAATAAATTATTAAACTAATACTTGAATTAATATCTGGTTTCCCTATGAAATTTACTAATGCAATATTATTATCTCGATCAAACGTAAGTAATTTATGATTATATACAACGCTGTCTAATATTAATGGTTGCTGCAAATCAATTTGAATTTGACGAGCAGGCTTAACTACTTTG
This sequence comes from Chitinophaga pinensis, assembly GCA_943324055.2. Taxonomy (GTDB): domain Bacteria; phylum Bacteroidota; class Bacteroidia; order Chitinophagales; family Chitinophagaceae; genus Sediminibacterium; species Sediminibacterium pinensis_F. Next base: position 4,607 of record CALPKD020000081.1, on the reverse strand, counting down.
GCGGTCCATCGAACAACGCCTTCAATACTTTTAGTTTCAAAATGTGGCGTAACTGAAATGTCATATTTTAAAATATCAAACCAATTTCGGTTTTCATTCAGGGTACCTCTTAAAGTATCTGCTTTTGAAAAAATGGGTTGAGCATTAGAAAGGGTAGTTAGGGCTATCAATAAAACAATGAGCGAGTATCTTTTCATATAATTGGGATTCAGTCATTTGAAAGTAATCATTTATTTTATTGCTTCTTTAATTTATCCTTAAAAACCTTCTCGAATTTTTCCAATTTTGGCCCAATCACATAACGGCAGTAACCTTGATTGGTGTTGTCATTAAAATAGTTCTGGTGGTAACTTTCAGCCGAATAAAATTTTGAAAAAGCAGTGATTTCAGTAACAACAGGGCTAGTCCAAGCATGAGATTCATTCAAAGCCGCTTTATACTTTTCAGCAACTTCCTTTTGGTGTTCGTTATGATAAAAAATGGCACTACGATATTGAGGACCCACATCGTTTCCTTGTTGATTAGGGGTGGTAGGGTCATGTGTTTTCCAAAACACAGCCAATATATCATCTAAGCTTATTTTAGTGGTGTCATAAACAATTTGACAAACTTCGGCATGTCCTGTGGTTTTATCACAAACCTGCTCGTAAGTAGGATTGTCAACATGGCCGCCACTATATCCGCTAGTTACTTGTACGACCCCCTCCAGTCGTTGATAAATGGCTTCGGTACACCAAAAGCAGCCAGATCCAAGGGTAATAGTTTCAGTATGCATAAGATTGATTTTTTCAGATTTTTTAGGTCTAGTAGGCTTTTGCGCGCATGCAGTAAGGCAGCTCGTTGCAAAAAGTAAGATAGACAGCGATTTAAGTAGTTTCATGGTAAAAATATATGGCTATAAAACTAAAACAATATAAACACGCTTTTGTTCTAATTCTGTTAATGTTTATTAAGTAAATTTGCAACCTATTTACAATTATGCGAGTTTACCCCGAAAATGCCCTTACTCAACTAGAATTTGATAAAATCACCGCCATTTTATTAACCCATTGTCAAACGACGATAGGGAAGGAAATAGTGAACGAGATCCGAATACATACGCATCTTAAATATATTCAATTATCACTTAGGCAAACGCAGGAGTATAAGTACATTAAATTGGCCAATCAATATTTTCCCGCTGATTTTGTTTTAGATATTCGAAAGGATTTAAAATTATTAGGGATACCTGGAGCACAACTAACAGGGGAGCAATGGCTTTTAGTACGAAAGCTTACGGATCATACTAATCAGGTATTTAGATGGTTTGATGGAGAACGAAAACAAGCTTTTGCAAATTTATATGAGGTAGTGAGTGATTCCTATTATGAGCCTGCTATTATTCAATCCATTGACGAGATAATAGATGAGTTAGGGAATGTGAAAGATAAGGCGTCAGAGGATTTAGCTAAGATTAGAATGCAGCTATTTAAAAAGCGGCAGGAGTTGCGCAGGATTTTTGAGAAAGTGGTACATCGTTTAGCAAAAGCAGGTTACACAGCCGACATTGATGAAAGTTTTAGTAATGGGCGTCGCGTAGTAGCAGTATTTTCGGAGTATAAACGTCAAGTAAAGGGATTCTTACATGGGGAAAGTGATAGTCGAAAAACAGCTTTTATCGAACCAGAGGAAACGATTGAATTAAACAATGAATTATATAGTTTAGAACAAGAAGAACAAAAGGAAGTTCAAAGAATATTGCGACAGTTAACCGCTCAACTTTCGCCTTATTCAGCTTTGTTGTTATTGTACTTGCAATTTATTGGGATTTATGACTTTATCCGTGCAAAAGCAATTTTAGCGGTGGATATGAATGGGGAAATGCCAGTGGTGCATAACACTGCTACTTCTCATCTTGTGAATGCCTATCATCCATTATTGTATCTGTATAATAAAGCATCCGGTAAAAAAACAATCCCTGTTAATTTAGAATTAGATGACAATGCAAGGATCCTCATTATTAGTGGACCCAATGCAGGAGGAAAGACGGTTTCAATGAAAACATTAGGGTTGAATCAGGTGATGTTACAAAGTGGGTTACTGGTACCAGTAGATCCAAGTTCTGAAATGGGTATTTACAAACAATTATTTATACAATTAGGAGATACACAAAATTTAGCATTTGAATTAAGTACTTATTCAAGTCATCTGACGCACATGAAGCATTTTATCGAAAATGCAAATGGAAAAACTTTATTTTTTATTGATGAATTAGGAAGTGGAAGTGATCCGCATTTAGGTGGGGCTTTTGCAGAAGTGATTTTGGAGGAACTGGCGCAGCGACATGCTCAAGGTATCGTTACAACCCACTATTTGAATTTAAAAGTGATGGCCAATCACAATAAAGGGATCGTGAATGGCGCAATGCAGTTTGATGAAGTAAAGCTGGAGCCTTTATATCAATTGGTAATTGGTAAGCCAGGTAGCTCCTATACATTTGCGATTGCAGAACGCATTGGGCTTCCTAAAAATTTAATTAATCGCGCTCGAAAATTAGTAGATACACATCATTTCGAATTAGATAAGTTATTAAATAGGACCGAACAGGATTTACAATTGGTTCAACAGGAGCGCAGAGAATTACATAAGAAGTTAAAAGAGAACGAGACTTTGCAAGCTGAATTAAATAGGACCTTGGATAAGGAAAAACATATTCAGCAAATTGAATTACTTAGGGAACAAAATAGAGTGGCCGAAGAAAAGTTTACTTATTTCAAGGACATGGAACGCAAGATCAAACAAATTGCATTGGACTGGAAAAAGTCAGATAAGAAAGAGGAGGTCATGAAGAATTTGTACAATTTATTGTTTAAGAAAAATGACGCCATTGTTATTAATAAGTTGGCGAAGAAAGTGGACAAACACTATAAAGAATCTAGTGGGCCAATTATTGTAGGATCAACTGTTAAACTAAAAAAGAACTATCAAGTGGGCGAGGTATTAGAATTGAAAGGGAAACGGGCAATTGTAAAAGTGGGTCAATTGCCAATGAATATTGATATAGATGATTTAATGGTGGTGGATAAAATTGAAGAAGAGCCTGCGAAGCAGATGACAATAAATAATAAAAAGAAATAGGAATAGACGATATATTGAAACTTTAAAATATTAATTATGATTATAGATGACTTGTCTCAAATAGCTAAATATGTAAGTGTACATCCAAGGTTTGAAAAAGCTTTTGAATATTTAACCACCACTGATTTTGAAAAAGTGCAACCAGGTAAATACGAAGTAGATGGTAGGGACCTATTGGCAATCGTTGTGAATGACAATGGAGTGACTTTGATGGAATCTATTGCACAATTTGAATGTCACAATAAATACATTGATATTCAATATGTTTTTTCTGGACAGGAAACAGTTGGTTATAGAGCTCGTAAATTTTGTATCGATCCTATGGGTGAATATGACGAAGAAAAGGATGTGTTGTTTTATGAAGATGCACCGGACTTCTTTTTTAAATTGTTTCCAGGTCAATTTGGGATATATTTTCCAAATGACGTGCATGCACCAATGATTGGTGAAGGTAAAATCAGAAAAGTGGTAATGAAAGTTAGGGTAGATTAGTTATTAAATTTTTTTATATGTTAGTTAAGCAAGTTGAAATGGTAATGGCTCCAAGGGAACCACACTATGTTGGAGATGGTTTTAGAGTACATAATTTTATTCCAAGTGCCTATGGTTTAACTATGCAAAGGATGGATCCTTTTATTATGTTGGATTATGGTGCAAAGTTTTATTTTCCACCTAGTCCAAGTAAAGCAAAAGGGGTGGGTGTACATCCACACAGGGGTTTTGAAACGGTAACCGTTGCTTATAAAGGAAGTGTTGCTCATCATGATAGTAGTGGTGGTGGTGGTGTAATTGATGAAGGAGATGTACAATGGATGACAGCAGCCAGCGGTGTTTTACATAAAGAATATCATTCAGAAGCATTTAGTAAAACTGGAGGAGATTTTCAAATGGTTCAATTGTGGGTGAACTTGCCTGCAAAGGATAAAATGAGTACTCCTAAATATCAAGCTATTTCGAATGCACAAATTCCTAAAATTGCAGTGCCGAACAACGGTGGTGTAATCGAAGTCATTGCTGGAGATTATCAAGGAAACAAGGGGGTAGCTAGTACTTTTTCGCCCGTTTATTTAATGAATGCTAAACTAAACACAGGTGGTGAAGCAACTTTTAATTTGCCTGCAGATTATAATACCGCATTAATAGTGATTGAAGGAAATGTTATGGTGAATGGAACAGAAGAGGTACCATTGGATCATTTTGCTTTGTTTACGAATGTAGGTGAAACATTCACAATTAAAGCTTCAGAGAAGAGTGTAGTATTAATTTTGAGCGGAGCACCGATTAAGGAACCTATTGCTTCACATGGCCCTTTTGTGATGAATACAAGACAAGAAATTATGCAAGCTTTTGAGGATTATGAACTTGGAAAGTTTGGGGAGTTGGAGGATTAAGTTATTGAAATCTGATACCTTAATATATTTTAGATTCAATACCATACTAGTCAGTATTTATTTTATATTAAATGAACGTTGTTCTTTTTCATCTAAAAT
>CALPKD020000080.1 GCA_943324055.2 Chitinophaga pinensis | reverse complement strand
TGCATTACTTGTAAACTTGTAAAGTTTTCAGAAGCAATCAATTCAATGCCACGTCTTTGGCGTTCTAATTCTTGGTGGATGATGTCAAAAACAAGGGTATCTCTTTGCATAGTTGGATATTTTTGCAAAAATAATTCTTTATATAGCCTGTGCAAAGGTTTCTTTCAACAGTTAGCCGTCTAATATCCACATTTTTATGGTGTTTTGGCTAAAATGCTTTTTTAACACCCAAAATGGACTATTGCTACCACTTATTTGTTACTTTTATCCTCCCCAAAAAAACCAAAAGGCATGAAGGCGATTATACCGGTTGCGGGAGCAGGTGCTAAGCTCCGACCTCATACATATACACAACCCAAGGCATTGATACCAATTGCCGGGAAAACCATCCTAAGTTTTATAGTGGATCAGTTAAGAGAAGTGGGTGTGGATGAGTTTATTTTTATCGTTGGATATTTAGGCGAAAAGATTCAAGATTATGTGCAACAAACCTACCCAAATGTAAAAACGCATTTTGTTTACCAAACCGATCGCCTTGGAACAGCACATGCGATTGAGTTGGCTAAAAACATTGTTGGACACGATGAGGTTTTTATTGCATTAGGAGATACCATTTGTGAGTTTGATATTAGAGAGGTGATGGATAGTCCTCACAGTATGTTGGGTGTAAAAAAAGTGGATGATCCAAGACAGTTTGGAGTGGTTGAATTAAATGAGGAAGGATGGATTGAGCATGCAATTGAAAAACCGTCCATTCCAAAAAGTAATAATGCGTTAGTTGGTTTATATAAAATTAAAGAGTCAGATATTTTGTTTGAATGTTTTCAGCAATTATTTAATGACAATATAAAATCAAACGGTGAGTATAGTTTAACAGATGCATTAGAGTGTATGATTAAAAAAGGAGTGAAGTTTCAATCCTTTAAAGTGAAACATTGGTTTGATTGTGGCAAAAAAGAATCTTTGCTAGAAACCAATGCCTTGCTACTTAAAAAAACAGGGGGCATTACGTTGAATCCCGAAATGTATATCAATAGTATTATTATACCGCCTGTAAGTATTGCGGATGGTTGTGTGATAGAAAATTCGATTATTGGCCCGCATGTTACAATTGGCAATAATACCAATATTAAAAGTTCGGTGGTTAAGGATAGTATTATTGGCTCTTATACCACACTCGATGAAGTGGTGTTGGATAATTCATTAATAGGTAGTGATGCTGCAGTGAAGGGATTAAGTCGTACCTTAAATATCGGAGACAATACCGAAATTGATTTTGGATAAACCGATTCGTACAAGATTTGTTTTGTGTAATTGATTTAGTGCGTTGTATTGTTGATTGCTAAAATGAATTGCTATGCCATTTGAAAATCGAATCACCGCATTATTTAAAATTGAATTGCCCGTTATTCAAGCAGGAATGGTTTGGGTAAGTGGATGGGAACTAGCGAGTGCAGTGAGCAACGCAGGGGGCTTGGGTATTATTGGTGCCGGCAGCATGTACCCCGAAATATTAAGAACACATATTCGAAAAACGAAGGAAGCAACGAGCAAACCATTTGCTGTAAACTTGCCAATGTTGTATCCCGACCTAGAAGCGCATATCAAAATTATTATTGAAGAAAAAGTGCCGATTGTTTTTACAAGCGCGGGCAATCCAAAAACTTGGACCGCTGTATTAAAGGAAGCGGGTTGTATTGTAGTGCATGTAGTAAGTAGTGCATTTTTTGCGCAAAAAGCCGAAGCGGCAGGCTGTGATGCAGTGGTAGCTGAAGGCTTTGAGGCGGGTGGGCACAATGGACGGGAGGAAACTACTACCATGGTATTGGTGCCCCTTGTAAAAAGAGTCGTTCAAATACCGGTGATTGCTGCTGGCGGCATAGGCACAGGCGCCCAGATGTTGGCAGCTTTTGCTTTAGGCGCAGACGCCGTTCAGATTGGAAGTAGGTTTGTATGCGCGACGGAATCAAGTGCACATGTGCATTTTAAACAAGCCGTAATAGAATCAAGGGAAGGGGACACGCAATTGGGATTAAAATTATTAGCACCAGTAAGATTACTAAAAAATGAATTTGCCGAAACCATATTAGCCTTGGAAAAACAAGGAGCAGCAAAGGAACAATTAGCAACTTTATTAGGTAGGGGTCGTGCAAAAAAAGGAATGTTCGAAGGAGATTTAAAAGAAGGCGAATTAGAAATAGGACAAGTAAGTGCATTGATCAGTCAGGTGCAACCTGCAGCTGAAATTGTTGCTGAAATTTGGAAAGATTTTAATGCTGGAGTGGAGCGTTTAAAAGCACTCCCGGTAAGCAGGTCCTTTTAACTTTATTTTTGTAAATACATTGAATTGGCTTGCGCAACACATGTAATCACCAGGTCATTAATACAAACATGCTTTGGTAAATTTGCCACATACCAAATAGTATCGGCAATATCTTCTGCTTTTAATGGCTCGTAGCCTGCATATACAGCACTCGCTTTTTCGGCATCTCCTTTAAATCGGATCAATGAAAAATCAGTTGCTACTGCACCTGGGTGAATTGCAGTCACCTTAACTTGATGAGGTAATAAATCTATTCTTTGTGCTTTTGTGATTGCATCCACAGCATGCTTGGTGGCGCAATACACGTTCCCGTCTTTATATACTTCCTTGCCTGCAGTACTTCCGATGTTAATGATATGCCCTTTTTGTTTTATGATGTAGGGCAATGCTGCTTTAGATGCGTATAAGAGTCCTTTCACGTTTGTGTCAATCATTGTTTCCCAATCCTCCAAGTTTGCATCTTGAAAAGAATCTCTTCCTAATGCGAGCCCAGCATTATTTACTAAAACGTCCACTGCTTGCCATTCAGCAGGCAGATTGTTTAAATGATCAAAAACTTCGGTCTTATTTTGAATGTCAAAAACTAATGTCAAAGTTTTAATACCAAATTGCTTTTGTAAATCTGTAGCTACTGCTTCTAATTTATCTTGTCGACGTGCAGTTAAAATTAAGTTCCAACCACCTGCCGCAAATTTTTCTGCAATCGCTTTTCCAAACCCTGAACTAGCCCCTGTTATTAAAATTATTTTTGACATAAAATATTATTGATAATGAATAGTAGAACACAAAATTATTAATTAGTTTTTGAATGCGTAGGGTTGATTTGAGATTGATCCATAAACCGTTGAATGCCTTGGTTTACTTGTTCCACCGCCTCTAACATCCCCATATGACCTATGCCATTTAGTACTATAACGTTATTGGGCGGCAAAAGTTCGGCTTGGGCTAAGGAATCTTCAATGGGTATGGCTATATCTGCGTCTCCAATGATCATCCAAATAGGCATTTGTTTTTGCGTGAGCAAATGGGTAAATACTTGCCTATTTTGCATCGCCAACACAAATTGAATCATGGCTTCGCTACTGATGTCACTTGCGCTATCGATGATATCTTGAATTTGAGCAGGATGTGCGGACTTGAAAGCAGGTCCGAATAAGTTTTGGGTTGCCGTTTCAAGATACTTGCTTGTGCCAAATTCTTTAAGGAACTCCGCTACTTTTAATCGGCTTGCTTTTTTAGCATCACTATCTGCATAAGTAGTAGAATGAATTAATCCTAAACCCTTTACATGATTTTTATAATAGTCGGCAAATGCTAAACCAATATAACCACCCATGCTATGCCCCATTATATAATATTGCTCAATATTTAGATGATGCATTAGGTTATGCAACACCTGAACGTAGTTATTAATGGTAGGAATTTCACTAGGGTGAAGTGGCAAAGGCTTGCAATGGACACCTGGTAAATTAGGTGCTATAATTCGGTAGTATTTACTTAAAAATTTAACTTGATTGAACCATACTTGATTGTCTTCTCCAAAGCCGTGAATCAACAAGAGTGTTGTTGGACCTGCACCTTGGTCAATATAACTTAAGCGGTCAACACCATAATTATAAAGGTTTTGTATCATGTCCTTTTTTGATCAGGCGGTAATTTAATAAGAGTGCAATGCCCATCAACGTAAACACTTCTTTAGAAAAATGCTGAGGCAACCAATAGCTTGTTATAATTAAAGCAACAATCGCGCTAAAAAACAACATGCCAATTTTGCCAATCCAATTTTTTGGTAAAAAATAGATAACAAGTGCAATGAGGTATGCAGGATGCAACCACATTAAATTAAAATTTTGGTAGCAAGCAGTGTGTAGTGAGATAAGGCTCATATAAAAAACCAAACATCCCCCAATGCCTAATAAGGCTAAAAAAGTTATATCTAATGCTTTAGCAATGTGTTGCGTAAAAGAGTGATTCCATTTTGAGCAAAATGCATAAATAAAAAGCACGAGTAGTAGCACTACAAAGGGTTGTTGCTCACTTGGAAGAGAGTTTTTCGTTGTTGAATTTTGATAGGTATTTGTTTCGGCAACTAAACGGCGAGTGCCTTTAATTTGTTCAAATAATAAATTAGGTAAAAATCCCGATTGGTAATTATCAGGTGCTTGGTCCGAATAAGCGCCCAATAATAAATCAATGCCAAAGCCAATCCAAGGAATACCTTGTATATATGGGGCTTTAACGACTTCGGACCTAAAGGATTCTACAGGGATATGAATGGGTTGGGTATTTGAATTTTTGAATAAGCCATCCTTTACACGGGTTGTGCAATTGTCTGTAATAAAATTGTACAAATAAAAACGGTTGTCTCCGATCATATTTATTTGCAATGCCTTGTACCAGCTAATTTTTTCATTGTCGGTTAGTCTTAAAACCTGCTCTGTAATATTACGCCCTTCAGATTTGTAAGCAGCTAAAAAATCGCTGTATTCATTTGCCGACATAAAGTATTGCAAACTTCCTTTTACAAACTTGGTTAAAAAGAAGGGCTCATTAAAATCAAAAGTGCCGTAGTTGAAAACTATATCGGTATGATGTACGCTATCTATGACTCTGATAGCAGAATGTCCCCAAGCGGTATAAATATCTTCACCAGCAGAACAAGTTAAAATACTTATTTGTAAATGGGAAGTGTCAATACGTGTGAATGGAGTACTTGGTTTGCTACCGACTTGTGCATTGGATAAAATACTTACACAAATCAAGACAAGAATCGTACTAATTATTTTTTTCAAAATGGAAATATTGCTTTGTTCAAGCCGCTAGTTAAATATGCTAGCGGCTTGAAACAGTTAATTATTTTCTGCTATAGTTAGGTGCTTCCTTTGTAATGTCAATGTCGTGTGCGTGACTTTCTCTCATGCCCGCATTCGTGATTTGAACGAAAGTTGCTTTTTGTAAATCTTTCACAGTCTTTGCGCCGCAATAGCCCATACCTGCCTTTAGCCCACCAACGTATTGGTAAACAATTTCGCTTAATGTGCCTTTGTATGCAACACGACCTTCGATTCCTTCTGGTACAAATTTCTTCGAATCAGCGGTATTCTCCTGAAAGTATCGATCACCACTACCTTGGTTCATGGCTCCAATGCTTCCCATTCCACGATATCCTTTAAACTTACGTCCTTCGTATATAATTGTTTCGCCAGGGCTTTCTTCAGTGCCTGCAAAAATGCTACCCATCATAACGCAATTCGCGCCTGCGGCTAATGCTTTTACCATATCACCCGTATATCTAATTCCGCCGTCTGCAATAATTGGAATATTTTTTCCTTTTAATGCTTTGGCTGCTTCCATGATTGCTGTTAATTGAGGAACTCCAGCACCTGCAACAATACGAGTGGTACAAATTGAACCAGGTCCAATACCCACTTTAACTGCATCTGCTCCTGCATTTGCGAGTGCCAATGCACCAGCTCCGGTAGCAACATTGCCTGCAATAACAGGTAAGTTCTTGTACGTCTTCTTTAATAATTTTAATGCTTCTATTACGCCTTTACTATGACCATGTGCGCTATCTAATGAAACAATATCTACTCCAACACTTTGTAATGCTGCAGCACGTTCTATTAAATCTTTTGTGATGCCTAATGCGGCACCCACTAGTAAACGACCAATTTTATCTTTCACTGCATTGGGGAATGCACTTAATTGTAAAATATCTCTGTAGGTAATTAATCCTATCAATATACCTTGTTTGCTTACGACAGGTAATTTTTCAATTTTATATTGACGAAGAATTTTCTCTGCTTTTTTTAGATCGGTTCCTTCTGGCGCAATGATTAAATTTTCCTTTGTCATTACTTCACTCACTTTACGCTTACGGTCTGTCTCAAAACGCAAATCACGATTGGTTAAAATGCCGACAAGTTTATTTCCTTTATCTACAATAGGAATACCACCAATTCTGTTTTCTCTCATTAGGTTTAATGCATCTCCAATAGTTGCATTCACTTCTAAAGTAATTGGATCTACAATCATTCCACTCTCGCTACGTTTTACTTTACGCACTTGTTCGGCTTGACGCTCGATACTCATGTTTTTGTGTAAAATCCCGATGCCACCTTCACGTGCC